>DATMYU010000482.1:0-4071 GCA_035560775.1 Desulfosporosinus sp. | reverse complement strand
ATTTATAACATGAATCTTTTTGGACGTTGGTCTTATATTGTGTCCATTTGAGAAAGCTTTATGCTGCGAAGGCGTTGATCGTTTTAAATCAGGTAACTATAATTTTCATTCTACGACTCAATATCACGTAACATAAAAGCGCGCCAACTTCCGCGACGGCGATGACTAGGCCCATGGGCACAGCTGTATTTCCTCCGCCAAGTCCGACGAGTGGAGCGACCAGTGCGCCAATGACAAATGAAAATACCCCTAGCAACGCCGAGGCACTGCCTGCCGAATGCCCATAATTTTCCATAGCCAACGAAGAACCAGCTGTCGTTACAACTCCGACGCTCGATACAACGACGAATAAAGGGAGTAAAATGGCGGCAAGTCCTGCTCCGATGAGAATCATCGTTAGCAGGCTGATGCCGGCTATTGACGCTAGGACAAGACCACTTATGAAGAGTCTAGTTCCCGAAATTCGGCTGGCCAGTCTACCTGTGATTTGGCCGGCGATGATAATGCCGAGCCCATTGATGGCGAACAAGAGACTGAACATTTGAGGTGAAGCACCAAAAATGTTTTGTAAAACAAAGGGTGAGCCAGATATATACGCAAACATAGCTGCCATTACAAGTCCTTGAGGCAAAGCATATCCCATGAAAACACGGTCACTGACAAGGCCACGAAACGTGGCTAAAGTGTTTTTTAGGCCGGCTGGCGAGCGACCTTGGAGAGGCAATGTCTCCGGTAACATAAAAAAGACGGTAAGGAGCATGACGATACCGACCAGACTCAAAACCAGGAATATCCCCCGCCAAGAGGTTAACTGTAATAGCTGCCCACCTATAATTGGCGCGACAATTGGCCCGACACCATTGATCATCATTAAAAGTGCAAAAAACTTTATCATCTCTGCACCTGAGTATAGGTCCCTAACCATGGCGCGCGATATAGCCATACCTGCCGCGCCTGCGAACCCTTGAATAAATCGTAGCATAATCAATCCCCAGATGGATGGGCTTAGAGCACAAAGCAAGGATGCGACAGTATAACTAACCAATCCAATCAGAAGAGGGATACGGCGCCCGCGTATATCACTTTGCGAACCAGCCACTAATTGTCCAAAGGCGAGACCGAGTAGGCAGGCTGTCAGACTGAACTGGGCAAGCGATGTGCTCGTGTGCAAATCCTTGGCCAAAATAGGCAGAGAAGGTAAGTACATGTCTATTGACAGTGGTCCAAAAGCAGACAGCGCGCCTAATATGATGGCCATCCATAACCGACGCGATTTCGAGATGGTAGGGGAAAAAACTGTGAAATCGTGCATATGATTATTCACTTAAATCTCTATTCTCCTTTGCCATAACTATTGATGTTAATGAGTTTTAAATATTCCCAGAAAGAGCATTTACTTAACCTTTGAACAATATAAGCGCTACAAACGAAACAGTATTTTCACCATTGTTATAGGGTATTCCTGAGGCTTTTACCAAAGCCATTACATCAATTCCATTTGCTTCAACTGAAGAGACTGCTCTGTCGGGAAATTGGCACTGTTCTCCCACGAGATAGGCACACTTGGCGCAATAAGTACAGGGACCCGCATTCAACGGGAGGAGATCTGTAAAGTTGTAATTGGACTCCATACACTCAAGTATTTTTCTAAATATCTGCGTATGCTTAACTCCGCCTTCGAGCATTCCTTTCCAGTCGAGAGGCCTTGCTATCGGATGTACTGTCTGGAACAAAAGACCCTGCTTAAATCTTAAGGCCCTCTCTTGCAGATCGTTGATAGGACCCACTGCCGGAGGGCACATCCAGTTTTTATTATAAGATCCGCATGAGTTCTGTTCACAAAGTTTTCTGAATTCTTCATTAAACTTAATATCGGAAACCTCAACTATTGAAGCGTGTCTCGCATTTAATGCCAAAACATCCTTGAGCAGATTGATAAACTCTAATTTCATGTTATAGGCCACCTTCATTGATTCGCATTAAAATACATGCATTCTGCGAACGTTCTAGTAAACTTTGGTTGACTACCTAGTTCAACAAAGTTAACGTTTTCGGCAATTTCAGCGGCACGATGGTATTCACTTGACGAAAGTAACGCAAGTTTTGCACCAATCCCCGCAGCATTGCCTATCATTTTGATCTTGCTCTCAAGTTCCATCGGGATAAGTCCAATCAAACAAGCACTGTGTGGATTTAAATAATTCCCAAAGGCTCCGGCTAAAAGCACTTCAGTAATGTCGCCAATCTCAATGTCACAGGCTTCGATCAAAATCCAGATACCTGCTGCCATAGCACCTTTTGCCATCTGAAGTTCACGAATATCACGCTGAGTAATCATAATCGGTCGACCGTGACTGGTTATCTTTCCTGCTGCAAGTAAAAATGCTGGCAATCCGTCATACTCAATGAGATTATCCTGGAAAATTTTCGCTTTAGGATTTGTTAATTTATCAGGGAGTAGTATCTTTCCTCTTTTGTCGATCATCCCCAACTTAAGCAATCCTGCCACTGTGTCAAGCAAAGCAGAACCGCAAACCCCTTTAGGATCTCCTCCTCCAATCACGAAGAACTCGAGCTTATCCTTAAAGTAAACATGGTCAATAGCACCTTCTGCGCCTCTCATACCACAACTTATCTGCGCTCCTTCAAAAGCAGGTCCGGCTGCCGCAGAACAAGCAAATAGTTTGTCTCGAGAACCTAAAGCTATCTCACCGTTGGTGCCAATATCTATGACCAGCTTAATTTCGTTACTCTTATTTAAGTCTGTCGCCAAAAGCACTGCTACAGTATCTGCTCCTACAAAACCTGCGATATTTGGCAGCACGAATATCTTTCCAGCTTGGTTTATGTCAATGTTGAGCTCTAATGGATCTGCCACGATGGGTTCGCTGATTGCTGGCACATAGGGGGCTAACGCAATGTGCCGAGGATTTACTCCTAAGAAGAGGTGATGCATGCAAGTATTTGCGGCAATCGATACCGCATAGATATCCCTTTTATTGACGCCTGCCTTGTTTGTCGCTTCGACAATTAAACAATTGATTGCCTCGACTACAGCAGCGTGCAGTTTATTAAGCCCATCTTTTTCGCTTGCCAACATAACTCGGGAAATAACATCCGCCCCATAAGTCGTTTGCGGGTTAAGCGCCGATACAACACTTAGTTCTTTTCCTGTATAAAGGTCTAGCAGATACCCTACGATCGTCGTCGTCCCAATATCAAAGGCTATTCCCAGCATTGTTCCTGTAGTGTCTTGCTGCTCAAGCTCTAACACTTGGCTACCATACATAACTGCAATAAGGGAGAATTTCGCCTCGCGCAAAACGTCAGGTAGCTGGCGAATAAGTGGAACCTTAGTCTCTAACTCGGAATAACTATAGCCCTGCTGTGCTAGGCTATCCTTTACTCTATGCCAATCAGAACGCTGATCATTGATCGAAGGTTTATCTACTTCGATCAATATTTTTTTAAAATGGGGCTCAATCAGAAATGGTCTTATTCCTGCCGCTATCAAAATATTATGCTCTAGTTTTTTATCCTCCAAAAATTCGCAAATGAGGTCATTATGTACCTTAGTCAGACAGGCCAAGCGGATTCCTTCCTCTAGTTCCTTTGCATCTAGCAGTTCCAATTCGCTGGCGGTGGGTTGCTCTAGTCCCTTGAGAATACGAATGCGGCATTTTCCACATTTTCCCTTTCCGCCACAGGGGAAATCAACCTTCCATCCGCCCTCGTTCATTGCCTCCATTAAGGTGCAACCTTCGAAAACGTCTAGTTTCATCTCTCCAGATTGGAGAATCACTTTATATTTATTCAAGGAATATCCTCTCCCCTTTTAGACTGACTAACAACGCTGTACGGTTACAGACCCCTTCCCTCTAGTTTGATGTAGTCTCCTCTATAAAATGTCGTCCCCAAACCCATTGGCTTGTTTTCAAGATTATAAAGTTTTTGTTCAACAACCAATAAAGCGAGCTCTTCATTAATTTTAAGATGTCTTTTAATCATTTCATCTGGTATTTGAGCAGAAATCAATAAATCTTTCTTTAATGTGAAAAGAGATATGCTTTT
>DATMYU010000481.1:0-6252 GCA_035560775.1 Desulfosporosinus sp. | reverse complement strand
TTGAGTGAAGGACCCAAAATTGTAAAATTCAAAATAATTTAATGGAGGTTTTTTAAATGTCAAAATTCGTATATTTTATTTCTTCGGATAAGATTGGAAATCAGGATCCGAAACTCGGTCATGTATTAATGCGAAACTTTTTCCGAAAACTTATAGAGGCTAGTGAAAAACCCACCCATCTCCTGTTTGTAGAGAGCGGCGTTAAACTCCTGTTGCCGGAATTTGAGGCAATTGAAGCCTTTAAGCAACTTGAAGAGGAAGGAGTTAAGTTATTGCTCTGCAAGACCTGCCTAGACTTTTACGATATCGGTGAAAAAATTGTTGCGGGAGAAGAATCCAATATGCCCTCCATTATCCAAGCTATGCATGAGGCCGATAAAGTTATCTCCCTGTAGGGACACGATATTGTACTCCTATAATTAAAGAGCCGTGGGCACCATTATGGTGCCCCTACAATATTAAGAAACCATAGGGCACGATAATCGTGCTCCTCTAAGGAAAAGACTACAGGGGCACGATACATCGTGCCCCTGTAGTCTTTTAAGGAAGACGTTTCGTTTTCTCAGCTTGCGTTCGGAGCCAAAGCTTTATTTCATCCATAGCTATATTTTTATCCATCGTCCACTGCCAATTCCCATAGATTGTTCCTGGTACATTCATTCTAGCTTCCTCACCCAAACCTAAGATGTCTTGCATCGGCAAGATAACCCACGCCGCTTGACTCGAATATACTTCGTTAATCATTTTACGACAATCTAGTTGGAACATGACTCTTTGGTCCATACTACAGCTGGCTACATTTCCATTCTCTACCAGATAGTCCTTTTCATAACAACCTAGTAATGTGCTATTATCGTGGGTTCCAGTATAATACACAAAATTAGTTTCAGCATTCATTGCTATCTCTTCTAAAGGCGTAAACTGTAGTACCTTTATTCCAGGACAGCCAATCAGTTGTTTTAAGACATTGACCTCCGTTGTTATGAGTCCTAAGTCCTCAACAATAAAGGGACACCTCCCAAATGCTTCAAACATACTTTCAAAGAATCGTTTCCCTGGCCCTTTTATCCAGCGACCATTTTCTGCCGTCTCTTCTTCAGCATTGACCTCCCAATAGGCTTCAAAACCTCGAAAATGATCTAAACGAATATAGTCAAACAGTTCTAATCCGAACTGTATTCGCTTTTTCCACCAATCATACTGAGTAACGGCTAGAGCATCCCAGTCATAGACCGGATTACCCCATAACTGGCCTGTCGTGCAAAAATAGTCAGGTGGTACTCCTGCCGTTTTAGCAGTTCTACCCTGCTCATCCAAGACAAATAAGTTGCGATTGGCCCAGACATCACAGCTATCAGCAGCGACAAAATGAGGTAAATCCCCAATCACTTGAATGCCTTTAGCTTTGGCGTAAGTTTTGAGTTTATCCCATTCATAGAAAAACGTATATTGCAAGAATTGTATAAAGCCCATCTCTGCGCTGAGAAGCAAAGAATACTCGGCCAATTTCTCCGTCTGACGTGAAGCAACTTGAACTTCCCAATCATACCAGGGAAGAGCACCGAAATGCGTCTTTAAGGCTTGAAAGAGGACGTAATCCTCCAGCCATACTTTATTTTTAGTCTGAAACTCTAAATAGTTTTCCTGAGAAAGATACGTTGCTTCCCCAGAAACACTCGACCCAACTGGGTTGGCTTCAAGCCGCGTCAGAAAGCGCTGATAGGCTTGCTGGAGTAAATTATGTTTCATTTCTTTAAAGGGCTGGTTCAATGAACAAGAACCTCTAGGTGAGCTCCCCTTCTGTTCAAATTCAATACGGGTCTCCTCAAATTTAATACGGGTCTCCTCTAAATCTAAAAGACCCTCACTGATCATATGATCAAGACTTATAAACACGGGGTTTCCAGCAAAAGCGGAATCACTTTGATAGGGACAATCCTCTACTCCAGCAGGATTCAAGGGTAACACCTGCCACAGAGATTGGCCGGAGTCCGCTAAAAAATCCACAAATTCATACGCCTCTTTCCCTAAATCTCCAACGCCCCAAGAAGAAGACAACGAACTGATATGTAATAATACCCCGCACGAACGGTCAAGCTGCAAATTATGAGGCTGATTTTTCTTACTCAATAGTGCTCTGCCGCTAAGAGCATTGACTGGCAAAGCACCTAAAGCTTCTGGAGCAAGCCTTTCTCCAGTTATTAAGTCTATTACAAAAGAGGAGGGCGACGTCTTTGCCTGAAGATTCACTGTTTTTGTTTCCCCTAAATGACGATTGATAAGGACAATAATTTCTTCCTCGTCCCCTGCTCGCGTGAAACCATAAACCTCCGGCTCGAAAAAAAACGACTGAAAATCGCCCGTCTGCAACGTCTCAAATTCAGCGTGCATGCGCAAGATTCGTCGATACCAATCCATTATTTCTCGGTCTTCTTTACCCCAAGGATATGTCCCCCGGTTATAAGGATCAGCATATCCTTCCACGCCCGCTTCATCTCCATAATAAATACAGGGTACGCCTGGAAACATCATTTGAACCAAGCTTAATAGTTTTAGCCTTTGCACGGCCAATTGCCGGGCATTGAGGGGAAGCCGAAAGGTCCTCAGCTCCGTATCTGTCAGACTCTGTTCTGGCGGGGCATCACCTAAAAGAGTCAAAACTCGGACCGTGTCATGACTCCCGATCAAGTTCATAGCTGCATAAAAATTCTCGCGGGGATAATTTTCATACAAACTCATTATCTCTTGATGAACACCCTCAGAATCACTCTCTCCGAGCATAAAACGGAGGAAACTTGCACGGAAAGGATAGTTCATCGTCGAATCCAGTTCATCCCCAAACAAATATTTGCGTTGTTTACCATAACTTACTTTATTCGAAGCGTCTTCCCACACTTCTCCGATCAGAACAGCATTGGGACGGATACTCTTAATCGCTTGCCGAAGTTCCTGAATGAACTCATCCGGAAGCTCATCGGCAACATCCAACCGCCACCCTGCAACCCCCATAGTCAGCCACTTATTAATAACACTTTCTTCTGAACCATACATAAACTGTCTGTAGGAAGGGTTCATTTCATTCACTTCCGGAAGGGTATCAACACCCCACCAGGATTGATACTCTTTGTAGTTCTCCTTAAACTTATACCAATTAAAATAAGGTGACTCAGGCGATTGGTAAGCCCCCACACCTGGATAATTGCCATATTTATTAAAATAGATGCTGTCACTTCCAGTATGGCTGAAGACGCCATCGAGAATAATAGCAATCCCGGCTTGTCTTGCAGTCGCGATTAATCGTTTAAAAACTGTAGCGTCTCCAAACATCGGATCGATCTGATGATAATCTGCTGTGTCATATTTGTGATTACTGGGAGAGTCAAAAATAGGATTGAAATAAAGAATACTTATGCCTAATTCTCTAAAGTAGGGCATTTTTTCAATGACCCCTTGCAGGGTACCACCAAAAAAATCCCAATCAGTCACTCTGCCAGCCTTGTCCTTAATATAAATTGGTTGGTCAGACCAATTGGCATGCAACAAAGTGTTTTCCCGCGGATAGAAGGTGAACCCGTTTTTGCGATCATTAAAAAAACGATCGACAAAAACTTGATACATCACCCCTCGTTTATACCACTCAGGTACTACCACCTGCTTATGAACTGTAATTTGATAAGCAGAAGGCTCTTGCTCCCAGAGCCTTCCCTCCCCGCCAAGCATTTTTAGGTTATTGCCATAATAATAAGTTTGATTTCCTACCCGAATCATGAAATAGTACCAGATGAGCCCAGGACTGCTGGGTGCTTCATATTCCCCCTCGAATAATTTAGCACCTTTAAATGGATCAGGCCCCGAATCCTGAACTGGAATTTGACAACTCTCACTAGCTTGAAGCATGGAAATAGTTATTTCCCTGTCTGATTCCCAAAGACGAAGTATGCAGGCGTCAATAGGAACGGCTGAAAACGTTCTCAAACGGAAGGTTATCCGCTCTCCACACCTGACAGCTCCAAACGGTTCACGGTAAAACAAATCGTGAGAATTATGATAAGCATTAAACACTGTCATAGTAGAGACTCATAGATTCCGATGTAAGCCTTTGCAGATCTGTCCCAGCTAAAATCACTTTTCATTGCGTTCTGACGTATAGTATCCCAGACCAATTTATCCTCTTGGAATATTCTGACGGCCTGTTGCACAGCAAACAATAATTCATGAGCATTATAATTAGTAAAACTAAATCCGTTACCCGCACCCGTCAGTTTATTATAGGGTATGACGGTGTCCTTTAGTCCTCCTGTTTCCCGGACGACCGGAACCGTCCCATAGCGCATGGCAATCATCTGTGAGATACCGCAGGGTTCATACCGAGAGGGCATTAAGAGCATATCGGACCCAGCATAAATTGCATGGGCCTGTTTATCAGAGAATTCTAATTTTACTGCTAGTTTTTCGGGATATTCAGAGGCAAAATATCGCAACATTTCTTCATAGCGAGCTTCTCCGCTTCCGAGAAAAACCATCTGAACATCCAGTTCAAGTATTTCTTCCATAACATGAGCCAATAGATCGACACCTTTTTGGTCTACGAGTCGAGTAACCATCCCAATCACTGCTCTATCTACTAGAACTGGGAGTCCAAAAATACCTTGTAAGTGCTTTTTATTTTCTTCTTTGGCAAGTGGAAAATTGCTAAACGGCATAACAAGATAGGGGTCCGTTAACGGATTGTACACCTCATAATCAATACCATTGAGGATACCCGTTAGATAGTCACTTCTTTTCCTCAAAAGACCATCAAGTTTTTCTCCGAAATAAGGATTTTTAATCTCCTCAGCATAGGTTGGGCTCACCGTTGTAATCCGATCCGCATAAAGCAAAGCCGCCTTCATAAAATTGACTGCCCCATGGAATTCTAAGGTATTTTCTGTAAAATACTCCATTCCTAGCCCCACGATATCGCCAAGCACTTCCTTAGCAAAAACTCCCTGATATTTCAGGTTATGAATTGTAAATATAGTTTTTATCTGATAATAAAGAGGCTCATGAGCATAGAATTCTTTAAGCATCAGCGGGATTAAGGCCGTATGCCAATCCTGACAATGTATGATATCTGGCTTAAACCCGGGTATGTGTATTAAGCTTTCCAGAGCAGCTCGGGAAAAAAAAGCGAATCGCTCTGCATCATCATATTCCCCATAAACACGTGGGCGTGAAAAATAATATTCATTGTCAATAAAGTAATAATGAACCCCTTCATAAACCATTTCATCCAAACCGCAATATTGTTTACGCCAAGCAACTTGGACATCAAAATGGGCCAGATGTTCAAACTCTTTTTTAAAATGCTCTGCAATACTGCTGTACTTCGGCATAATAACACGTACATCTACACCTTGTTTATGCAAGAAGGCAGGTAATGAACCCATCACCTCCCCCAAACCTCCAGTTTTAACAAAAGGATACGCTTCTGCGGTTACAAAAACTATTTGCATCTTCTTATTCCTCCTTCCAATTGCTAGATTACAGTACTTTTAACGACAACCAAAGGGTCATTTATACTTCCTTTTATCACATTCCCTCTCTTGACCTTTACAAATTTATCGAGAATTACATATTCCGTTCGAGCATTTTCATAAATATAGCATTTAGGCATAATAATGCTATCTTTTATAAGGCATCCTCGCTCAACAGTCACGCCGCGAAATATTATTGAGTTTAGGACTTCTCCTGCGATAGCACACCCACTAGCAATCAATGAATTGCTGACTTTGGCATGAGCAGTGTAACGAGTTGGGGGATTATCCACAATTTTCGTATGAATCCGATTTTCACCTAACAATAATTTTTCTCGAACTTCCAAGTCCAAAAGATCCATACTCCTATGAAAATAATCCTCAACCGTGCGAATCGACCCAATCAAGGAATCCGTAGAACTACCATATATTTTGAGGACTTCCAGATTAATATTTAAAATATCCATTAAGTCTATACACCCATTGGAACTATACTTTTCAATAATATTTAACAAAAGCTTGCGACGGATTATCAACATATTTACAAAATAAGGGTGACTGGTCTCTGCCCTTTCAAGACCCTTATGTTCTTTAATCCGAAAAACTTTTTGATCCGCATCCATCTCCAATATCCTTTCATGGATGGGATCACCCAGGTCATCACACTCTTTGTAAATCAAGGTAACGTCTGCCTGTCTATTGTTATGAACTTCTAACGCATCCTCATAATTAATAT
>DATMYU010000480.1:0-2482 GCA_035560775.1 Desulfosporosinus sp. | reverse complement strand
TCTTAACCCTCTTATTTCCATCTGTTTCAATGGCTATAGAAGTAGCAACAATTTTTAAAGACAAAGCCGACCTCTTTGCTTCGATAAGACATGAAGTGTTGCTCGTCAATCGAATACAATGGCTGTTCATTGTCAACGAGGTGTATCCTCTTGCTCATTCTAAAATGCCCTCTCTAAAATTGAACTAAACCTCGTCACTTACATATGCTAGTGCTAGGAGGTGAGTTGCTTGCGAACACTCAAGCAAGGTGCCAGTGGTAATGATGTCATGGAGATTCAGAGCCTCTTGGAGAAGATGGGATATGATCCTGGACCTATTGACGGGTTTTTTGGCCTTCGGACAAAAGAAGCGGTGAAGCAGCTTCAGAGAAGCAACGGTTTAGCTGCCGATGGTATCATCGGACTGAACACTAATAAGGTTTTGCTCAGACTTCTTCTTGGCTATGAGAATTACATGATTAAATCAAGTGATACCCTAAGCAAAATTGCCCATAAATATTATATCAATCTCCCACTACTACTTACGGCAAACCCAGGGATCGAGCCCCTTAAACTCCAGATCGGCCAGGTGATCAAAGTTCCCTATGCTTTTGATGTGGTGAATACCAATATCAACTATACATACGAAATCATGGAGAGAAATGTGAAGGCACTAAAGAGTCGATACCCTTTTATCGAAGTAGGGATAGCTGGTAAAAGTGTGCTCGGGAAAAACTTGTACACCCTCAAATTAGGGAATGGGCCAGTGGAGGTCTTCTATAATGCTGCGCATCATGCCTTAGAATGGATAACCTCACCCTTATTGCTGAAATTTACGGAGAACTTCGCCAAAGCTCACGCCGAGGGACGAAAAATGCGTGGCTATGACCTAAAAGATATTTGGACGCAAAATACGATCTATATTATGCCCATGGTTAACCCTGACGGTGTCGATTTAGTTCTTCAGGGACTGCAGAGAGATAATCCTTTTTATGATCAGCTAATTGCTTGGGATAAGGGCCGGATGAACTTTGGGGATGTGTGGCACGCCAACATCAGAGGCGTAGATTTAAACCACAACTACGACGCCTCTTGGGAGCTTTCCAAACAAGCAGAACCAGCTTACGACGTTCACGGTCCAGGGCCGACCAGATTCTCCGGACCGCATCCCGAGTCTGAGCCGGAATCAAAAGCTGTGGCGGATTTCACCAGAAAGCATAACTTCAGACTGGTGCTTGCTTACCATAGCCAAGGTGAGGAGATTTACTGGACCTATCAGGATAAGACTCCAGCTGAGGCTCGACGCATCGGCGAATTGTTCTCTCGCGTAAGCGGGTATTCCCTAGCGGAAACCACTGGAATTACGTCCTACGCCGGCTATAAAGATTGGTTCATCGACAAGTTCCGGAAACCCGGTTTTACAATCGAAGTAGGATTGGGAAAGAATCCTCTTCCTATTTCTCAGTTTCCGAAAATCTATCATGATAATGAGGGGATATTACTGACGGCTCCGATAAAAGCCCGCTCGATTTGAATTCAACTATAATAGTTTCAATATAACAACAAAAGCTACCCCAATACGATTGAGGTAGCTTTTGTTGTTATGTTGATTAATCGCTCACTTTGTTATTCGATTAGCCGCCTGCTAACAAGATACTCGCCAGCAGGCGGGTCTATAAATGCAACACGCAGGAGTTAATCCCACTATGACTAAAGGAAGCTAAAATACGCAAGTACAATAACTCCAAACACAATTCTATAATAAGCAAAGAGTTTGAAATCCCTTTTGCTGACATAATTCATGAACGCTGCAATGACTATCCATGCCACAATAAACGATACCAAGAACCCACAAGCCACCACAAGCAACTCGTGCGATGTCAAGAACATGCCGTTTTTGAAGAGTGTGTAAGCAGAAGCCGCTAGCATTGTAGGAATTGCTAAAAAGAAGGAAAATTCAGCGGCTACAACTCTGGAAGCGCCCAAAAGCATTGCCCCAATGATAGTTGCTGCTGAGCGCGAGGTACCAGGAATCATTGCCAAACACTGAATAAGACCGATTAATAAGGCCGTTTTATAAGTCAGATGTTCTACTGAGGTAATTCGATTTAATGGTTTCCTCTTTTCAATGTACAGCAGAATTATCCCGCCAACTATGAGGGCAAGTGCTACAACAGTCGTATTAAACAAACGTTCTTCTATGTAATCCCCCACGAGGGCTCCAATTGCAAGAGCAGGAAATACTCCCACAATAGTCTTTTTCCACAGGTCAAATATTTTCTGATTTTTTGAGGACTTATTGCGACTTAAGGGAATAAGTCGTTTCCAGAAGTAGACAACCACCGAAAGAATAGCACCTAATTGTATTACCACATCAAACATCTTCGCAAATTGTTCATTGAATCCAACAAACTGATTCACAATAATTAGGTGTCCCGTAGAAGAAATGGGGAGGAATTCGGTAATCCCTTCTACAATTCCCAAAATCAAGGCACTAATAAAG
>DATMYU010000479.1:0-3582 GCA_035560775.1 Desulfosporosinus sp. | reverse complement strand
GAATATAAAGGGAAGGGGGTGAATATATGACAGATCGTGTTGTATTCTTGGCCCATTGTTTCTTAAATTCTCAAGTTAAGATCCAAGGTTCGCCAGACATTGCGGAGCTAAGCGGGAAAATCTTTAATATGCTTTGGGAATACAAGTGTGGAATTATCCAGTTACCTTGTCCTGAATTGCTCCATGGTGGGCTGTCTCGCTGGGGTCAAACCAAATACCAGTACGATACTATATTTTTCCGACGGCATTGTGAAAATCTAGCTGAAACCATTGTTGACCAAGCTGAAGAGTATCAACGACATCTAGTCCCCTTAGGTCCTATAATCGGAGTAGAAGGAAGTCCCTCTTGTGGGGTGACGCTGACCTGTGATGGCCCCTGGGGTGGTGAACTTTCAGAAAACGATGATTTATTGAACAAAATCCGAGAAGTACAACTAGTCAAAAGCCGAGGAGTTTTCATGGAGATCTTACAGTTATGTTTGGCTCGTCGATCTATCACTGTGGATGAGATTGGGATTATTGAGTCTGATCCGGACAAGAGCCTACATAAGCTGCGAAACTATTTGAACCAAGAGGAATTGCAGGGGAGAGAAAAGCATGAATAAAAAACTTGCCTTAACTTATGTATCCACAGGTATTGTCATTAATATCATTGGTGGATTAGTGGCTACGACTTTTAAGATCCCTATTTTCCTAGATAGTATTGGCACGATGTTAGCGGCAGTAACATTGGGCCCTTGGTTAGGTGCTTTAACGGGGTTATTAAGTAACACTTTTCTAGGGCTGGCGACCGATCCTATCTCCATACCGTTTGCCTTAGTTAATGGAGTGATCGGCCTAGTAGTAGGATTTTTAGCAAAGAAACGAGGATTTACAGACTATATTACGCCTTTATTGGCGGGACTTATTTTAGCTTTTGTGGCTCCGATCATTGGTACTCCTATCGCAGTTTACTTGTTTGGTGGAGTTACTGGAGGCGGTGTAGACATACTCTATTCCATTTTATTGAAATCAGGAAACGAAATTTTCGCCAGTGCCTTTCTAGCACGCATACCTGCTAATCTAGTTGATAAATTATTAAGCGCCTACTTGGTCATGGCCATTATTCGTAATTTACCGCAAAACATGAAGGGTATCAGTAAGGGTCCTAATGTGGCCGGTTAAACAAAAACTACGCAACACAAACATAGGAGCACAAGCCATTATAGTTTTGCTTGTACTCCTATCCTTACTATTTTTGCATACCTGGATGGCTTTGCTCATAGTCACGCTCTTGTCACTGCTAATAGCAGCTTATTTTGGTCTTCTTATTCCCTTACTTAAGCGCCTATTACCTATAATTTACCTAGGAAGTGTCATCATATTACTCCACACCCTAGTAAATCCCCACAATCGGCACTATCTATTTATTTTTGGACGCGAAGGGTTTAACTATGGGCTAATTACCGCCCTACGTTTGCTGGGAATAGTGACAGTGACCCAAATATTCATGCTTATGAACCCTTTGAGGAAAATAATATCCGCCTTAAGTTGGATACATCCTGATCTGGGCACTGTTTTAGGGCTCGTCCTTTCCATTCTGCCGGTAATTCGTGAACAAATGGAAGTTACCTTAAATGTCCAGATAGCCCGGGGATTGCGGGTAGGAAAATACCCATGGCAACGAATACGAGCTTACCTTGCGGTGATGATACCCATCATTATCAAATCACTGATTAGAGCCCAAATAATGGCTCAACTTCTTCATGTGCGTGGATACAATTCCAGGCGTGAGAAAAGGGAAATCCACTGGGGTGGCACTGACAAACTGGTCATAGCAAGCGGCCTTTGTTTTTTCTTAATCAGTCTCTGGGTTTGGTATAGGAATATATAACTTTTCTCAAATCACAATGCAAGGACTCAAGCGTTAAGTAGGTTAGAAAAAAGGAGTACAAAGTTGGCTAGTCTCACGATAAAAGATCTTAGTTTCACCTATGCTGAAGCAGCTACTCCAACCCTTAAAACGGTTAATTTCAGCGCTACTCCAGGGCAAATTATCTTAATCAGCGGCAATAATGGGAGTGGCAAGTCTACTTTGTTGGCCTGCATATCAGGAGTTATTCCTGAGCTAACTCCAGGTAAACTAGCGGGCCAAATTTTCTTCGGCGATAACGCTGATGCGGAACTTCGAAAAGATAGTTCAACCCTAGGCGTTTTATTACAGGATTCTGATGTCTATTTATTAGAAGAAGTTTATGAAGAGTTGGCTTTTGCTTTACAAAATTCCGGAACAAGTGGACCAGATTTAGACATGCGTATTCAAGAGGTTGCATCAATCCTGGGGCTGAGTGGCTTACTGCAGCGCAAGATTAGGTCCCTGTCAGGAGGAGAAAGACAAAAGGTGGCTATTGGAGCGGCCTTAATATGTGATGCTCCAATTCTGCTCCTCGATGAACCTATTGAGCAGTTAGATCCTTTGTCGGCCTACGATCTATTAAACACGTTAAGGGCACTTGCTGAAAGCGGTCATATAATCCTGATTTGTATGCACAACCCAATTACAGCAGCACCTTGGGCTCATAAAATATTATATTTGCGTAACGGCGAGCTATATGAAGAAAATACAAAATCCCCTGAGGCTAAAGCTACGCCTACACAGTTTATTCAACCGAAAGTTTGGACATTTCCGTCTCTACTCAATCAAACAAATGCGATATTAGAAAAAGCAAACGAGTTAATAAGCAAAAACGAACACCCTGCTATTGAGGTCCGGAACCTAACGCATCGTTTTGATACGCAAAGCGGCATAGAAGATATAACATTAAAGGTTAACCAACAAGAAATTCTAGCTCTCATAGGTCCGAACGGGTCAGGTAAGTCTACCTTAGTTAAACACTTTGTTGGTCTACTACGACCGCAAGAGGGAAGGGTCTTCGTGAATGGTGCAGACATAGAAAAAGTTCCGACATGGGAACTAGCTAAGCAAGTTGGAATTTTGTTTCAAAATCCCGACGATCAGATCTTTAATGCCACAGTCGCGGATGAAATTGCTTGGAGTCTTATTGCTCGTGGTATACCGAAACGAGAAGCTTTAACTGAGGCCAGAAAGCTGGCTGCAGAGTTTGATCTGGAAAATATGTTGGATAAACATCCCCATGACCTCAACCGCTCCCTGCGACAGTTAGTCGCGCTTATATCCGTGCTAATTACCAACCCAAAAATCCTCATTCTTGATGAACCAACAAAAATGATGGATTTCGGCCTGCTAACGAAAGTTATGGCTTGGTTATTAATTTACCGTGAACAGGGTGGAACGATCCTAATAGTAACACACGATATGTCTTTAGCTAAAAAGTATACCGATCGAACGGCCTTCATAGTTGGCGGACGTCTGAAGGGTATCGGTACGACAACAGAAATATTGGCAACGGATTATTGATCAATGGCAGAGCCTTACGTTCATTGAGCGTGGTTTGATAAACTGTCTGATGGAGACTAGTTGACTTGCTAAAAAAGAGGAGGATATGACAAATACAGACAAACCCAAAAATTCACAAGGGTGCTGTGAAAAATAAAAAATCCACTATACACATTATTGTGTAT
>DATMYU010000478.1:0-4937 GCA_035560775.1 Desulfosporosinus sp. | reverse complement strand
TTTCGATACTGTTCTATTAATTGATAAAACGACACCTTATCTAGAAGCTTAATCTCCGTACCCTGTGAATAGAGGATATCTATCACTTTTTTAATCTCAACTTTTTTGTGATTAAACATGTGGAACACTCGTCCCATCCATGTATTTGTCTTAATAATACTAATAATCCCTTTTGCACAGGCATCGACAGGGGTAAATTCCAGTTTCTGATGAAGTTGATCACGCGGTATGGCTTTCAACTCAAAAAGTGATTTTAACTTTTGATAAAATGCATTATTATCGATATTTTCCTGAAACTGGCCATCTGTATATCTTCCAGTCAATATTCCCACCCTAAATATTGTGGCATTTAGTAGTCCTGAATTTATAGCTTTAAGAACATAAACTTCTGCCTCAAATTTACTTCGGACGTATAGATTGTCAAGATAATTTTGGCTTATATACAGTTCGGTTTCACTAAAGCGCCCGCTGCCCGATGCTTTTACTAATTGATTTCCAGCAACACTGATCGTCGAAACACAATTCATATGTCTCCTAAAGGTTAGGCAAAATGCGATTACTTCTTGGGTTCCGCGTACATTTACTTTTTCAAACTCCGTGTACAATCCATAGTGTTTGACTAGCCCAGCTGCATGAATCACAGTAGATACATTTCTCCCCAAATCGTCATAGTCTTTGATGGATAGTCCGAATTTTTCCAGCGAAACATCTCCATTTACCACACGTATTCGAGAATAGTCCATCGTTGATAGCGATTCTGAAAAATATAATTCGAACAAACGTGTAAGCCTTGTTTCCGGCTCAGCCCCTCGCACCATGCAATATACAGTACAAGGCGTACTCTTGAGGAGCTCCCAAAGCAAATGTATTCCCAAAAAACCCGTTGCTCCAGTTAGCAGTACATCCCCCCTCTGAACAGATATCGAAGTCGCAGGAGTTTTATCATACTCCCAATAAATGCTTGGAAAATCCTCCGCAGGCTGCTCAAATTCTTTCAGTCCGCTTATCTTCCCCCTCACCTTATCTGAGAGTTGGCGGATCGTCGGATAATCATAGAAATCCTGGACTGATAAATCCCACTCACGAAACCAAATCCCTGTAAGTACCTCGATGATCGCAAGAGAATCTCCTCCAAGAACAAAAAAATTATCATCTACATTAACTTGTTCTACATCTAATGCTATTGACCATAACCGGGCCAATTCTTCTTCTAGAGAATCCCGAGGAGATGTGGGCTCTGCATCTTGTACGCTACCTGCAGAAATTGGCTCAGGAAGGGCCTTTTTATTCACCTTAGCATTTGGCGTAAGAGGTATGGCGTCCAGCCAAACAAATTTTGAAGGGATCATATAATCTGGTAGCCGCTGTGCTAAATACGCTCTCAGGCCTAAGATGGAACATGCCTGATTCCCCACTAAATAGGCGCAAAGATAGTTTTTATTTTTTCCGTCTTCCCGGCTTATTACAACAACGTCCTGCAATGATTCATGCTCTAAAAGGCATTTTTCAATCTCCCCCAACTCAATACGAAACCCTCTAATCTTAACCTGATCATCATTTCGGCCTAGATGTTCAATCTCACCATCTGACGTCCATCGTCCGAGATCGCCAGTTTTGTATACCGTTTGACCTTGATGAAATGGATCTGGAACAAACCGTTCTTTAGTAAGATCCTCTCGGTAAAGATATCCTCGGGCCAGCCCTTCTCCTCCGATATAAATCTCCCCAGTTATTCCAATAGGGGCAAGCTCCCTCACCGCATCTAGGATATATATCTTGGTATTAGCGATAGCGTTCCCTATCGTGATATGACCAACTTGAGTTACATCTTTATACATTGACCATACTGTCGTCTCAGTGGGTCCATACATATTATATATCCTTGCCGAAGGGGCGACTTTCCGTACGCGCTTTAATAAGATTTCAGAAAGTTTTTCTCCTCCGATGAAAATTCTAGCTAAGGGTGCTAACCCTACTGAACTGTAGGGATCTTTTAATACCGATTGAATTTTAGAGGGTGTAGCCTGAAGCATTTCGATATTGTACTTTTCAATAAGGTCAAATAACAATTTTGGAATTTGCTGTTCTTCTTCATTTGCCATAATAACACACAACCCCTGAGATAACGGCAGGAGGGTCTCCATCACAAAGATATCAAATGACACTGTAGTCAAAGATAGGATTACTTTCTGCTCACAAAAATGAAGTTTCTCGGTAAGGGAATGAATAAGATTGTTGACCGATCGGTGTTCTATCATAACCCCCTTGGGCTTACCCGTTGATCCCGAGGTGTAAATCACATAGGCCAAATCTGTCGGCTTATTAATAGCTACCAAGTTAGAGGTTGTACCGGCATATAACGTAGCGTCATCAAGATTAAACTTTTGGAACCCCAATGTTTTTTCTAATCGCCATATTTCTTCTTTTTCTGCGTATAAAGCTTGGGAAGTGAGTACCAATTGCGTTCGGCTATCGCGCAGCACCTCTTCGACCCGCGCAATAGGGTGATCAGGATCAATTGGGAGATAAGCGCCGCCCGCTTTAATTATCCCCAAAATTCCAATCATCAGTTCTAGGGAACGATGAACCATGATCGCCACAATACTATCCGGTTTAATACCTTTTCGTCTGAGAACATTTGCCAATTGATTGGCTCGCTCATTTAGGGTTCTATACGTTAATCGTTGGTCATCGACAATCAAGGCTATTCCCTCAGGCGTCTTCTCTGCCTGCTCTTCAAATAACTGTTGAATTGTCTTATCCGGATATTCTAGCTTAGTGAGATTAAATTCATGAAGAAGTCTATATTTTTCTTGGCTGGTCAACAGCGATATTTGAGACAATGCTTTAGAGGGCTCACAAATTGCATCTTTTAAAAGAGTTATAAAATGGTGATGAATTTGCTCAACTTCTGTCTCTGTTAAGGCTTCAATTAAATAATCGTAATCGATCCTTAATGCACCCTCATCCTTCCAATCACTCACATGAAGGGATAACGTATTAATCTCTTGGCCATTGAAGTGCCAAAAACTCTCAAAGTCGAGATCAGCGATTTCAAACTTTGCATTTTGGTAAGAAAAAAAGACATCTGTTAAACTCCCTGAATGATTATGTGCCTCGCGAAAGTCCTTTAATATTTCCTGATAAGGGTATCGTTGATTCCTTAATAATTGTTTCCATACTTTAGAAATTTCATCAAGATAGGTTACGAAATCCCACTCCAGATTGATGGTTATGCGAAATGGTATATTGCTAATAAACATCCCAGCAGTGTTCTTTTGATGATGATTCGCCCTGTTTAGGACAGGGGTCCCAATAACAAGATCATGCTTAAAAGTCGTTTTTGCTATGTATAACGCGAATACCGCAAAGAAAATGATAAAACCCGAGACCTTAAATTCCGTTGAAAAACGTGCAATCTCTTCCGTAAGACTATGCGACAACCGCTGCGTCCTTCTCTTTGCTCGGCTATCTCTCCTCGGCGCTCTTTCTTTTAAGAGCGTAAATTCAGGAACAGTTTCATACATTTGTTGCCAAAAGCTTTTACGTTCTTTATATTTTGGAGAATTCCGATATTCCATGTCTTCCAAAATGTAATCAACATAAGAAGGTTTTTGCTCAATCAGAAGTGGTACATGGTTCATTAAATCCTTATAAGTATTCAGTATATTGCTAATGATCATGATTATAGTCCAAGCATCAGCAATAAGATGATGAAATTTCGAATACAAGGCAACTTCATTATTACTTAATCTGATGAGAGCAATATAAAATAAGTCCGCGTCTAAAGACTGAAAAGGCTTCCTTGTATGCTTATCCTGCCAGCCCGCAAAATCCTCTAACCCGTTTGAGTCACTAAAGTCAAAACGATCAAATTTGTGTTTCCGAACCTCAGATATATATTGGCGGGGTTCACCTTCACTAATTATAATTCTCAAACGTAAAGCTTCATGCTGTTGAATAATATGATTAGCCGCTTTCTCAAGAACATCCATGTTAACATTTTCCCTAATCATCGTTGTCATCACTAAATTAGCATAACTTGTGTTTCCATAAAATCTTTCGATATCCCATATGGATTGTTGTGGAAAGGTTAACGGGTAAACCAATGGCTCCGGCATTTTAAAAACTCCTCCCAATATAAAATGAGTTTTCTATTTACCCAATTCAAAGCATACATAAAATGTAGTACCTTTAGGACTTGTTTCGACACTTATCCTCCCATTATGCCGTGAAGCTATACCGTAACATACGGCTAATCCTAAACCTGTGCCTTGTTCTTTCGTTGTAAAGAATGGTGTACCTAACTTTTCCAGCATATTTTGTTCAATTCCTTTACCTTCATCCGATACGCCTAAGATTACTTCAATGCTAGAAGAAAAAGTTATAATTTTTAACTGTCCACCATTAGACATCGCTTCAAATCCATTACGGACAAGATTTAATAACAGTTGGCGTATTTCCTGTATTTCGAGTTGTAAATCCGGCACATTATTAAGCTCAACAGTCAATAATTTATCGTTAGCTTGGGCATCTGCTTGGATAAGTGGCAAGGTGGAGGTGACTATGTCATTAATATTATGCCATTCATACATAGTTGCTTTGTTTTTACTGATGGAAAGAAACTCTGAGAGAATAGAATTTGCGCGGTCTAGTTCTTCTATCATGAGGTCAAAGTATTCCTTATCCTTTAAGTCTTGTTTGTTCCTTAGCAATTGCAAAAAACCTTTTACTGTTGTCATAGGATTCCGGACTTCATGACTAATACTAGCAGCCATTTCACCGATTAAGTTTAGCCGATCAAGCCGTATTATCTCTTCCTCAGCTCGTTTGCGTTCAAAGACTTCTTGTGTAAGTAAATCATTAGCAGTTTGTAATTCCTTAGTCCGCTCTATGACTATATTCTCTAGGTAATACTCATGCATCAAATCCTGTAT
>DATMYU010000477.1:0-7972 GCA_035560775.1 Desulfosporosinus sp. | reverse complement strand
CTATTTATAGTGTGTTGTTATTATTCCCGAAAATAAAAATTATATCGGAAAAATGAAATGAAATTGACTTAAGCTACGACGAGGTTTGGATACGGCGTTTGGTTAGATACGACGTTGAGCTTATACAGCACCATTATTAGTAGAACCAAGAAAAAGCCTTTAGCTTACCGCTAAACGGCAACTTAAAGGCTTCAACATTAAAGGAAATGGATAAGGATGCCTATTCAATGCTAGGCATCCTTATCCATCTGAAGTGCAAGGAGTGGAATTAGTAATTTTCTAGCTCTATATCCCTACGTACTTACCTAAACTAAAGGAAAGCTTCTTAGCTAAAACCTAGCAAAACGTTTCGAGGGCACTTTAGCATCTTTCAGACCGTGCCAGTAACAGGGATTTAAATAGCGCACACCGATAATTGGATAAACCTTATGCCGTAGCACGCACCCACGAGTCACCGCCATTCCTGCGCTATGGCATTCTTGTTGAAATTCTTGGCTCCAGGTCTGTTCTTGAAACCAAATTTTGCTGGCTCCAGCATATGCAGCCTCGGAAACCAAGAACTCAAGTTTCTCTGGAAGTAGGCAGGGCACAACAACCGTTACCATATCCTTTAGCTCAGCTAAGTTAAGATACACCTTGCTTCCGTCGATGCGCTTTAAATCCTCAGCAACTGGATAGGCAACACACCCAAACTCTTTTAATGCCCTCCAAACTTTCCAGGCATGTTTATGCTTTTGGAATTTGCCTGCATCCCCCAACACCGCATACGTATCCATTGTTGTCAGCCCCTCAGCCAAAGGGTAAATCTTTTTCTCTCGCACCATAAATAAATCCCCCTCCCCAGTGACACGATAATCGTGCCCCTCACTCGCACCGATCCAAAAGTATACGTGGTGTAAGTGCAACCAAAGCCTTCCGCCAGCGGTCCCTTCTCGCCGTCCTTGGCTACAGGGACACTCGGCCATCCTTGGCCAGCGCCTGTGGCTGGCGAAAAGCAGGTTTTCTTTTTATATGCATACGTAAGGAGAAGGATTTTATGATAATTGGCCACATTATCCCAGTAGGGGCACGATAATCGTGCCCCTACTGAATGATTTCTTCAATTAGCGCTTGCGACTCAGGAACCTCGTCTCCCACAATAACTAACTTTTGGGTGAGTTCAAGGCCCTCTGCTAGCTTTTCTTTATCACTACTATAGAGTTGCAAGATGGGTTCTCCGGCTTCAACCCACTCTCCAGCTTTTTTAGCCAAGATAACCCCTGCTCCTAAATCAATTGAACTCTCTTTAGTAACTCGACCAGCCCCCAGAGCCATTGCCAAGACCCCAATTTTGTGCGCATCAAACGGTTGCACATAACCAGACTCATGAGCGAGGATGGGCAGATTCCACGGCGCGACCCTAATTCGACGATCAGCTACCGCTTGGGCATCCCCCCCTTGTTCGGTTATAAAGGCCAGAAATTTATCCCACGCCGCCCCGTTTTCCAAACACTGACGCAGATTGTCCTTCCCAGTCTCAACATCAGGGACGACCTCCCCAGCCACAAGCATCCAGGCACCGAGCTCAAGGCTAACCTCCATTAAATCGGCTGAGCCTTTTCCCTGCAGCGCATCCGCCACCTCGAAGATCTCAAGGCTATTTCCGATCGCGCGACCAAGAGGTTGATTCATATTACTCAACACCGCAATTGTCTGCCGCCCCAGTTCTTTCCCAATATTCACCATCGTCGTCGCCAGCACTCGAGCCTCCTCCACCGTCTTCATAAAGGCCCCCGAACCGTACTTAACATCTAAGACGATCCCCTGTGCTCCAGCGGCAATTTTCTTACTCATAACCGAGGAGGCAATCAAGGGAATAGAGCTTACGGTCGCCGTTACATCCCGAAGAGCATAAAGCTTTTTATCAGCAGGAACAAGATTTCCCGTCTGGGCGATGACGGATAAGCCAATTTTCTTCACTTGCGCTAAAAACTCATCCTGTGTAAGCTCGACTCGAAAACCTGGCACCGAACTGAGCTTATCAATCGTCCCTCCAGTATGTCCAAGCCCTCTCCCCGACATTTTTGCCACAGGCACGCCACAGGCCGCCACCATCGGTCCAAGAAGAAGTGTCGTCTTGTCCCCTACCCCTCCTGTACTGTGTTTATCTACAAACCGTCCCCCTAGACTGCTAAGATCTAACTGATCCCCACTTTGGGCCATTGCTAAGGTAAGGGCAGCCGTTTCTTCGAGCGACATCCCACGAAAGAATACCGCCATAGCCCAGGCCGCCATTTGGTAATCTGGGATATCTCCCTGAACATAGCCCTGGATGATAAAGCGAATTTCTTCTTTAGAAAGAGGTTCTCCATCCCGTTTCTTTTCAATTAAGTCTACCATACGCATGCGAATCACTCTTTCTTCTCTCTTTAACTATTATTTAAGGGAAATCTCTCAGGATATGTGCGTTATTCTTAATCCTTTCGGTAGGACGTTCAGCTTGCGTCCGGATTTCTCTTAAAGCACTCGTACTAAGGCCTGGACAAAGCTCACAAATTGCTTTCCAACCCGTTCAGCCGTTTCCATGACTTCCGCATGATTAAGCTTTTGGGGCAAAATACCTGCTGCCATATTGGTCACACAGGAGATACCCAAAACCTGCATTCCTCCATGGTTCGCTACAATCACTTCTGGGACGGTACTCATGCCGACCATATCTGCGCCTATCGTACGCAAATATCGAATTTCGGCAGGTGATTCATAGTTTGGGCCACTCATGGCCGCATAAACGCCTTCTTGAGGACGAATCCCGAATTCTCCCGCGATCGCTAACGCTTTTTGGCGCCATTTTACATTGTACCCCTCGCTCAAGTCCGGAAAGCGCGGGCCCAAATTCGATAAATTCACCCCCCGCAACGGATTATCGCCCATTAAGTTAAGATGATCCTTAATGAGAATTAGGTCGCCCGCGCCAAAAGCGGAATTTATCCCCCCGGCTGCATTCGTGACAATGAGACCCCTCACCCCTAGGACTTGCATAACTCGAATTGGGAAAGTTACTTCCTGCATTGAATACCCTTCGTAATAGTGAAAGCGCCCTTGCATGACCACGACCAATCGACCTTGAACTTTACCGAAAACCAATTGTCCAGCATGCCCTTCAACCGTCGAAACCGGAAAATGTGGAATGTCTTTATAGGGAATCACCACTTTTTCCTCGACAAGATCGGCAAAAGCGCCTAACCCTGAACCTAAGATAATACCAAGTTCCGGTAACAACGTGACACGCTCCTCGATGTAGCAACGTGCTTCGGCCAGTTTATTATTAAATTCTATTTCTGATATCATCTAATTGTCCTCCTTAAATTTTAGAATATCGTCAACTTACTTCTTCTGAAGTTTAGTTGAACTTATCTAGAGGCTTAGCACCACTTATCTTGCCCTTAAGAAGTAAAGATCTTAGTGACGCTTAATCGTCGGATAAAAACTTTTCCCATTAGTCATCGACTCAGTCTCTAGGTATTCGGCCACCGTTGCCCCTAAATCTGCGAAAGTGGACCTCACCCCTAGATTAACACCCTGGTTCAGGGTTGTCCCATAAACTAACAACGGAACATATTCCCGAGAATGATCCGTCCCTGGTCGGGTTGGATCACATCCATGATCCGCTGTAATAATGAGCATATCCTCTGGGCGCAGGGCAGCATAGATCTCAGGCAAGCGTGCATCAAAGGCCTCTAGGGCCCGAGCATATCCTTCCACATCATTGCGATGTCCATATAACATATCAAAATCAACCAGATTGGTCATGATCAGACCCGATTTCACCTTAGCCATGTAGTCCAAGGTCTTATCAACGCCCTCCATATTTCCCTTCGTAGTGACAAAATCGCTGACTCCCTTTCCTGCATAAATATCATGGATTTTTCCCACTGCGCAGACCTCAAGCCCTCGTTCCTGCACATATTCCAGCAAAATTTTATGAGGGGGTTCAAGCGCAAAATCATGCCGATTCTGTGTACGATAGAATTGTCCGACTTGACCGAGAAACGGCCGTGCGATCACCCGTCCGACTTGCATCTCATCAGTCAGCATATCGCGTGCAATCTGACATAGGCGCATTAACTCCGACAGTGGAATAACCTCTTCATGGGCTGCTACTTGGAAAACTGAATCAGCCGAAGTATAGACAATGGGCCTTCCAGTCTGCACATGTTCCTCTCCCAGACGCTGAATAATCTCTGTCCCCGAGGCGACTTCATTGCCTATTACCTCTCGCCCTATGGCTAACTCATAGCGTGCAATAAACTCTTTAGGAAAACCACGGGGAAAGGTCGGAAGCGCTTGCTTCAAAATTATCCCAGCCATTTCCCAATGTCCACTTGTCGTATCCTTACCGAGAGAACGTTCTGCCATTTTCCCGAAACTCCCCTCTGGTTTGGGATGTGCCGGAACTCCAAGGATCGGCTCAATATTCCCGAGACCCAGTTTTTGAAGAAAGGTAAGCTGGAGTCCCCCACAATGAAGCGCAATGTTACCCAAGGTATGACTCCCCAAGTCTCCGTAGTCTCCTGCATCAGGCATCTCTCCGATTCCCACACTATCTAAAACAATGATAATAACTCTCCGTGACATGGTATTCCTCCACTTCTTAATCTAATGCGCACGCGGATGTGCTCTCTGAAAAACATCTAACAAGCGTTTCCTCGTCAGATGCGTATAAATCTGAGTTGTCGAAATGTCCGCGTGCCCCAGCAATTCCTGAACTGAACGGAGATCTGCCCCATGCTCCAGGAGATGCGTCGCAAAACTATGGCGAAACATATGGGGCGAGATGGTTCTGTTGATATGATGAGTTTGTCCCCATTTTTTCAATATGTATACCATTCCCTGGCGCGTTAGAGGGCGACCATGGGCATTCAGAAATAGAATATCGCTTTTAAGCTTGCCACACAAACGCTTTCGTAGTCCGTTTAAATAAAGTCCAATAGCCGTGACAGCAGGTTCGCCTAACGGAATAATCCGCTCCTTACTTCCTTTACCAATACAACGAACATATCCGACATCTAACGATACATCCGACAAGCGTAACCCGATCAGTTCAGAAACACGGAGCCCACTACTATATAGTACCTCCAGCATCGCCAAATCTCGTAGGGCGAGAACGGATTTTTCCTCAACTTGTAATAGTTTATCCATTGTCGCTTCTGACAACACCTTTGGAAGAGGCTGATTTAATTTTGGAGTCTCCAAATAGGTGCTCGGATTGTCGTTTCTTTTCCCTTCATCCACTAAGAACGCAAAAAAACCTCGTAGGGTTGCGGTACCTCGAGCGATACTGCGAGGTGCTTTCCCTTTTTCCTTCCATTTGAGAAGGAATAAGAACAGATCATTGGCCTCACATCCAATGAAATCTGTTTCGCGCTGTCTAAGAAAGACCAAGAGTTGACGCAAGTCTCGTTCGTAAGATTGCCGAGTATTCTCAGAAAGTCCCCGTTCAACATTCAGATAGGTCAGGTACTGTTTCTCAAGCTGCTCATCGGAGGTCACTTAATCTCCCCCTTTTCCAACTACATTCTACATGCGACGAGGATTTTCCTTGTACTAGCCAGAAAGTATAATTTTTTGTTATATACTTTCTGGAAGCTTCCCTCTCGCCATCACAGCGCACAAGCCATCCTTGGCAGCGCTCTAACCTCGAACGTCAGGTTCGAAAGTATATCAATTATCACTCTTAGAGGCAGGGAACAACTGAATGACAAACTTGCTCCAGCCGGGTGCCTCAACGCGCAGTGAGTTACCGAGCGGTTTTTGCTCACTATGTAATAGCGAAGACATCCATATGTTACATACAGCAACCATCTTCGGCAGGAGCACGGCAAGTAAAATAAGGAGGATAAAGACCCTTCCAAGATAAAAGAAAAAATCTCTCCAGTGTTTTGTTGTCATTTCATTAACCCCCCCTATCCTTAATCCTATGCACCCTCTGATTGTCCTTATCAGTAATAAAGAAAGGATTATTTCTTCAGCTGTTTCTCCCGCTAAAGAGACAATAAAGAAAACTTGGCTGGCGCCAAGCGCTGACCATGGATGGCCGAGTGTCCCTGTAACCATGGATGGTGAGAAGGGACCCGCAAGCGTCGGCGGCTGCCTTAGTTGCACTTATACCACCCGAATTATACTACCCGAAACTTATACTTTCAGTATAGGTACAAAAAGGCCGGGAATCTCCCGGCAAAACCTGTACAATTGTACTATTTCACTACCTAACCCTTAGAACCCAAATAGGCGAACTCCAAGTATGGAAAAATACCCTTGTGCAACACCCACCAGAACCGCTCCAAGTGAAACAAATGTGGTGGCTGCCGTGTAATAGAAAAATTCCCTACGTAGCGACTCCCCTCTAGCTTTACCACGCAATAACAGAAACGAAAAAATAGTTGCCAACCCTGCTCCGAGGAGCAGCAACGGAATGGCCAATAGGGCCGGAACAAAGACCGTCGTTAAGATCAGGCCGAGCCCAAGCGTCCCCTTCGCTCCAATGATAAAACTGGCCGTAAACCCAAGAATAAATCCCCGTGTAAAGACAATGAGATAAATTAAGGGAGCACCAATAATCGTAAGTCCCAAAATCCAAATTCCAGCCATCATAATAAACATATCCCTGGCAAGTTGCCCCAAGAAAGCTGGATCTAAGGTTTTCGGCTGACTTTTCAAAAGGGTGTCTAGGAATTTACCTAAGTAGGAGGTTTCAGCGACACCCAAAGCGCCGACCCCAACCGCTCCGAACACCACACCTGCAAAATAGACACTTGAAAGTGTCAGATAAATGACCCAATATTGACGAATGTGCTCGCCGAGTTGTTTCCACATCCAAAGCATCCCTCCCCATACATCCTATGGAATTTTATTCCACGGACTGGGAAAGTATGTCCACTCAGTTGTGAAGCTTCGGAATCATTAGATTCTTGCCTGAACGAGCAAAATTCCCAGTACAGTTTTAGCATCATTAAATTCATTCTGATGCGCCCTTTGCACTGCTTCATCCCAGGGGATTCTCTCTAGAGCTATAAATTCATCATCATCTGGGGATAGCGGATCCCAAACCAAATCGCGGGCGAGAAAAAGATGCATCACCTCATTCGTAAAACCCGGCGTAGAATAAAATGTGCCAACCGTTTCAATGGTACCCCGATAGCCCGTCTCTTCGCGGAGTTCTCGCTGAGCACAAGCCAAAGGAGTTTCATGCGGATCGAGTTTCCCTGCCGGGATTTCCAAGGTTTCTTGAGCAATAGCATATCGGTATTGACGAACCATCAGGACATGCTCATCTTGCAAAGCAATGATCGCTACGGCTCCTGGATGCCTAACAACTTCACGGGACGTCTCCAATCCATTTGGCAAACGTACCGTATCCCGTTCCACACGGATTATTCGCCCCTCAAAGAGCACCTCTCCATCGATGCGCTTTTCTGATAAATTTTGCTCTTTCAATGCGTTCTCCTCTTTTCTTAACTTAACCCTTTAATTATTTTAACCCATACCGCCCAAAATGAGCAGAAAATAAAGAAAACTTGGCTGGCGCCAAGCGCTGACCATGGATGGCCGAGTGTCCCTGTAACCATGGATGGTGAGAAGGGACCCGCAGGCGCTGGCCATGGACGGCAGAGTGTCCCTGTTGCCAAGGATGGCGAGAAGGGACCGTCGGCGGCCGCCTAGTTGCACTTATACCACCCAAATTATGCCACCTGAAACTTATACTTTCTGCCCTGGAATAAGCATTATTTCATTCATCAGTAGTGCCGCTTAAGCGGCATGGGGGTCTGTATAGGTATAAAAAAAGACAACCTTCCTTGATTTAAACAGAATGTCTTTTTGGATTCATCATATATCATTGAGCATTTTTTCAGCAATTGAAACTAACTCTGGCGCATGTTTTGTTCTTAAGACAACTTCTATAACAAATATTTCTACCACTAATCTCCATTTCCCT
>DATMYU010000476.1:0-4325 GCA_035560775.1 Desulfosporosinus sp. | reverse complement strand
GTGAAGAATATGGATAAAAGTTCTGATAAAAAGCTAAAAACTATTAACACGCTTAGGTATTACCGTGAAATGATCGGCGTCACGCAGAAGGAAATGGAATGGCGTTGTGAATTATCAAAAGGTAGTTTTACGGATTACGAAGCTGGTAAAAACGAACCAAAAATTAGATTAGCACAAAGACTTGCTTACGAGCTCAATAAGGCAGCCAAAGAGAAAGAGATTAGTTTAGAACGCATGATCACTACAGATGATCTATACCCACCCGAATACAAATAAACAGGAATCACAGACACTTCCTAAAATAAGGAAGTGTTTTTTATTCTCATTTTAGAATGTTTCGGGAAATTTCCCGTATCTATTAACACACAGTGACACTCAGTAACACACGCTAGGATGTCCTATAAGCTTCTCAAGGGCAATCCATAGTATTAGAAAGCCTTGATTAACCCCTTAACGGCCATCCTTGCCACGAGATTGGCGAGCAAAGATTTAAAAGAAAGCGAGGTGATCACGTGAGGAAATACAGGTCTTTTCGGGACGATTAGCAGATAGCGAAGAAGCTCGATGAGATTCCAAAGTACGAGCGATCAACAATTATTAGGATGGCTCTTAGAGAGTATTTCCAGATCGTTCAGAAGCCCAAGAAAGCGAAAATAAAAAGGAGTGAAGTCTATGGACGCCCCACTCGCTGAAAGGATTAGATTCTTGTGGATCAGAAAGAAAGGCCTGGCCTATGCAGCCGTCAGTGATGTTATTGATGATCAATACCCTAAGCTACCCCGGCCGCTCATCATTAAACAAATTAAGTTAGGGGAAAAAGCCTTTAAATTTTTAATTAACTTGCCACCAGGGAAAGGGTTCGATGAGTTCAAGAAAAAAGAGAGGCTTTTTGCTGACGCAACCGGCGGATCCGTTCACATCGAAAAACACGGGACCACGATCACTATGGAAGTTTTAACCGAAGAACTCAAAAATAGTTATCCATTTGATCTATTTGACCACAGTAAGTACCCCGGTATGTCTCTCCCGCTCCCTATCGGTGTTTCAGCGAAGGGGTTAATCGTTAGAGACCTGGCAGAGTTCCCGCACATCTTCACCGGCGGAGAAACAAACTTCGGAAAGTCTAATTTCCTTCACGTTATCGCTAATTCTCTTCTGCTTTACCGACCGGGGGCGTTCGTCGTGCTTGTGGATCCGAAGAGCACAGAGTTTGCTTATCTGGAAAATCATGCCCTGGTCATTGACGAGATGGAGAACGTCCGTGAGACTTTTAGAAAACTCAATGAAGAGATGGATCGGCGCAAGAAGATTCTTAAGACGGCTAATTGTGTGAAGGTTCAAAAGTATATCGAAAAAGGTGGGGAAATGCCGTTTATCGTTTTAATCATTGATGAACTGGCAGAACTCCAAGATAAAGAGGCCATCGATTACCTTTGGCGTCTTCTCCGGATGGGGCGGTTTATCGGGATCCATATCATAGCAGCCACCCAGCGACCCTCTAGCAAAGTCTTTGATAGGTTCGGGGATCTTAAGGCTATGTTCTTGGGACGTTTGGCTTTCGTTTGTGCGGATGACATAAACAGTCGAATGATCCTTGATAATGATTTAGCTGCTCACCTGGACGCCATTAAGGGCCGTGCCATCTACAAGTGCGGACTTGAAACCTTAGAGCTACAGACATTGTTCCTCGATCCGGAAGATGCGTCGAAGAGACTTAAGCGGACACCAGTAAAGGAGTTGAGAAAGGTTGAAATCTTTAAGCAACCACAGAAAGTGTTACCTCCGAGACAAAGCGCTGCTCTCCCTCCTGGAAGGGTGCCAAGTGCTAAACACTGACCAGGTAAAGCTTATATTCTTTGAATCGGTAAGCCTGAGGATGGCACAAGGGAGACTTAAGAAGCTCTATGAAGGGAAAACACTTAAGCGCGATAGACTGAGCCTAGATGAACCCTTTTTCTATTACCTCGATAAGCGTCCTGGTCAACTAGAACACCGACTTGCAGTAAATTGGGTCTATGTCTGGTTCTGCAAAATTAAGGCAAAGAAAGGGTGGGAAAAGCTCCATAGTTTTGAGTGGGAAGTCCCTTACGAGCTGATCGTTAGACCTGATGGGTTCGCGGCTGTCAAGAATCTACCCTATGGGACGTTGATGTTTTACTTTGTTGAGTTGGATATAGCTGAATCAGGGAACGCCTTTGATAAGGTCCAGAGATACAGCCGGCTTTATAAATCACGCAAGTTTGTGAACTACTGGTGGGGATCAGTGGCAACCGGCTTTCCCACAATCATTATAGTGACTACAACGGAGAGAAAAAAGAAGTTCATCCAAGAGAAGATTGCCAAGGAGAATGAATATGATTTAGACTTTCAGATTTACACGCTGGATCAGATAAAGGAGGAGTGTTTAAATGGCCGACATAGCTAGATCATTCTTTGGCCCAGGGACTCCTGGTATGGTCATGATGGGCGTTCTACTTGCTGGGTTCATAACCTTTGTGGGTGAACGGTTCTTAGCTTCAATCGGGCGTGGTACATGGGCTGTTTTATTCAAGACAGGAATGGAGGTATCGGCAATTCTTGCAGTGGTAGGGGTAGCTCTTAAGCTCTTAAGTAAAATCTTTGGGCTATCCCAAGGAAGTGGATTTTAGATGGTTCTATGGATCGTTCACGCCACTATGATAGGATTCTTCACTTTCATCTTTGTGACCACATTGGAAGCCTTTAAGCTTAAGCTCTTTAGAAGCTTAATCCTTTGTCTTGGAGTTTTGCTTTTCGTTAACGCAACCCTTGAAGATATCTCCCCGTTACTGAATAAAGTTACTAATTTTGTAACCGGAGAAAAGAGGTTCGATATGCCAGCACAAGGAACGATTACACAGAACTTCGATCCTCCGAACCATCACGGAATAGATATAGCTATTCCGGAGGGTACACCGATCCTTGCCCAGGGGAAGGGAACGGTCATAGAGGAGCGTTGGGATGATACTTATGGGCAAGTAGTCATTATTGAATACACAAACGGTTTACAGGCTCTTTATGGCCACAACAGGGATATTCTCGTTAAGAAAGGTTATCCGGTTATCAAGGGAACTAAGATAGCCTATTCAGGTAATACAGGTAACTCAAGGGGGCCACACCTGCACTACGAAATTAGGATAAAGGGTAAAGTGGTTAATCCGTTTCTGTATCTAGAGAATTGAAGAAGGTGCTTGTAGAATCAATCTCCTTGGACAAAACAAACGAGCTTCATTTTAGAGCTCGTTCCTTTATTCGCTGATCTATTCGTTTACTTATTCGTTTGTTAGTTCGCCATAACGAACAAAGATGGTGCCTAAAACCGCATAAATACTAGTAATCCAGCATGAAAGAAGAGAGGTACGGGGAGAAGGTCAGGGGGCTGGGGATGGGACGAGGGGCAGGAGAGGAACAACATTTTTCCCGCTCGATGGAATCTCAAATATGCTAAGTAATTAAATATAGTCGCAAAACCATTAAGAATGTCGTATGGCAGGAAACAGTGAGCAAGCGCTGAATTATTTATTACATTCATTAAGGGGGCATTTTAATGAGTATAAATCTGAAGAGTTGTAAGGCTTGCGGTAAAGAAATCGGGGAAACTGTAACGAAATGCATTCATTGCGGAACAGACCAAAGAAATTTCTTCCTAAAACACAAGATCATAACTTTTTTCCTTGTAATGTTTGTAATTGGTACTATTAATCGTGCGCTGGGCACTACTATTCCTACGGCATCTACCCCGGCAATCACCAATACATCCCCTGCTCAAGCTAAGCAAGAACCAGTAAAAGCAGAGGCAGATTCTATAAAAATTACCGCGAAGGCACTGCTGGATGATTACGAATCCAATGAGGTAAAGGCAGATTTAATGTATAAAGGGAAACTGGTTGAGGTTAATGGCATAGTTGATGACATCAGGGTTACTTTTGGTAAGACCGCCGTGAGTCTTTCGGCGGGGAATAGTTCTTCGCTAAACAACGTTACTTGTTACTTTGATGATAAGACTGAGGATAATAAGGTGGCAGATTTAAAAAAAGGTGATCAAGTTACTATTTCTGGGGTTGTTAATGGGAAAATGATTATTGGTGTTGGCGTTGATAATTCAATGGTAAAACAATTATTTCAACGATAAATCGCATTAACTGCTCATGAGTAAGGCCCCAGCATTTAATTACTGGGGCCTTAGCTTTTGTCGCGCAAATGTTCGTAAAACCATTAAGATTGTCACATGGCAGGATAATCAATATTTCCACTGAATCATGACTTAAGAATCAAACAAAGTAAGGGGTGAAGATTAGTGTTTATGT
>DATMYU010000475.1:0-6614 GCA_035560775.1 Desulfosporosinus sp. | reverse complement strand
ACAGATTATAATAGTCTGCTGAAATAACCACTGGCAACAATTTTTATAAGGTTTTGTGCTTTGAGCGTAACGAAAGGAATGTTTATAATGATGAAAGAACTGCGTGGAACATTTAGTGTTTTGGTGACACCTATGATGACTAATGGAGAGGTTGATGAGGAGGGTTTAAAGAAAAATATAGATTGGCAGATTGAAAAGGGTATTGCCGGTTTGTGTATTTTGGGAAGCACCGGCGAGATGTCCAGTCTCACCAAAGCAGAAAGAATTCACCTGACAAAATCTATGGTCGGATATATCAATGGCAGGGTTGCCTGCGTAGTGGGAACCGGATCTGAGACCACAAAAGAGGCGATTGAGTATACCCAGTGCGCAAAAGAATGCGGTGCCGACGGGGCACTGGTCCTCGGTCCTTGGTACGCAAAATTGGCCCCGAACGAGATATTAAAGCATTACCAAGATATTTCCGATCAAGTAGACTTACCGATCATGATTTATAACATTCCAGGGGCAAGCGGTACGGATATCAAGCCGGATCTGATAGCTAAGTTGGCTGACTTTACAAATGTTAAGTATGTCAAGGACGCTTCCGGGGATCTTGGGCGTGTCAGAGAGATTAAACGCTTATGCGGAGATAAGATTGTTGTGTTTAACGGGAATGAAAACCTTGCCTTTGAGGCGTATTTGGCAGGTGCCATGGGTTGGATCTGTGTAATCGGTAACATCGTACCTGATATGTCACAGAAATTATTTGATCTGGTACAAGATAAGAAATTTGAACAGGCCTTAACGCTGTTTGAAAAAATGCTCCCACTATTGAACTTTATTGAATTGTCAGGAAAGTTGGTTCAGGTTACAAAAGCCGCAATGATGAAAATTGGGTTGGCTGCTGGTCCCTGTCGCCTGCCGAGATTACCGCTTAATTCAGAAGAGGACAAGTTCCTTGATGGATTATTGAAGGATCTTGGTGTACTGTAAATAGGGGCAAAGGGCAAAGGGCAAAGGGCAAAGAGCAAGGAGCAAGGAGCAAGGAGCAGCTATTGACAGGAAAGTTCAGCACTCGTTTGTGATGATGCAACAAAGGGATGCACAAAATATTTTTTTATGCTTAGGGGACCAGGCTTTATTGTCTGGTCCTTTAATCACAAAATATTTCTCAAATTAAACTGCTCTGAATCGTGAATGTGCGCAAACAAAAGTATCAAAACCTCTATTTCCCCGAGTGAAAGTGAAATATCTTGTGTGGCAATGTATTTTTCCAAACGCTCCATGCTAATGTCGATGGTGTCGATATCTCGATGGTCAAGGAGAACGGTCCACCAGGTTGCGGTTTGACTCCAGTGTTGTTGGGCGGTAGCTAGCTCCTCTTGAGCCCTATCCCATTTCTGGGTCGTGACAGATTTTTCAACCATCTCAAGCTGATCTTCCAGAGACTGGGACGTTACCTGAATATAACGATAGGAAGAAAGGGAGCCTCCTAATAATAAAACGATAATGACAACAATGATTGGCAGGGTGCGCAACGTGTTTCACCTCACTTTTAGCTATGTTTATTTTTTCTGCGACGCAGCTTAGCTTGCACGAAGAGTGTCCCGGAAGAATCGAGGCTGGCTAAGAAGACATCTTCAATTTGATCAATCTTTTGTTTTTTGAGTTCTTTGTTTAACCAGGTCAGGTCTTTGTTACTTTGTTGCAGGTTGCGTCTGTTAAGGTTACCATCCATAATGATCGACAGCGGTAACCCTTCGTACGGGGTTTTTATATGGAAATCCTCTGGAATCGCTGGCCTTTTCTGTGATTTTGGAAAAACGCTTACTTGTCCGTTGGTTTCCAGCACAGCGAACTCGACGTCGGAAATGTTGGGAACATTCTTGAGGCGGAGTTCCTCTAGTAAGTCGCTGAGGTTATAACGATTTTTCCTCAATTCCTCTTCAAGAATTTTTCCTCGTTGGATGAGGATGCTCGGAGTGCCACAAATTAGAGCTCTGGCCTTTTCGCTTTTTAAGGAAACCCAGGCTAACGTTAGACTGGCTAAGAGGAGAGCAAGGATGGGAATAACGCCGCTGAGGAGTGGAATGCCAATATTCTCACTGGGTATGGCAGCAAGTTCGGAAATCATGAGTATAACGACCAACTCAAACGGTTGCAACTGACCGACTTCTCTTTTTCCCATCAGACGAAGGGCGACGATTACCAGCATGTATAGAAGAAGGGTTCTGACCACAACGTTGAGCATATTTGATCTCCTTTCAATGATACTTTGGGATACTTTGGTTAGTGTTGGTGAAGATTATTTTACCCCAAATGATGAGAGTTATCATAAAAATAGATATTTTTTAGTCACTATAATTGGTACGTCGCCTCTTTCACGTTATAATGTTCAATAAACAGATCTCTTCACAGGGCAGGACGTTAATGCGAGGAGGTATCTATTGTGGAAGAATTGAGTGTGCTGATTTTTTCGGCCACGTTTGGAGCGGGGCATGTTCGAGCAGCTGAAGCAGTTATCGAAGCGTTGCGTGCCAAGGAACCAGATGTAAAAATTATGCATTTGGATTTTGGGGCGTTTCTCAGTAAGACCTTCAACTCGGTTATTAAGAGCACCTACATTGAGCTCATCAAGCATACGCCCAAACTATGGGGTAAATTTTATTACCGTACGTCAAAGATTCCCCCTGATTCCGTATTTCAACGTTTTCTGAATGTTTTGGGGCGACGCGAATTTGTGAAGTTAATTCAGGAGTTACAACCGGATCTCGTGATTTGTACCTATCCGACGGTCGCTGGGGTTTTAGCGCAACAGAGACTGAAGGGGGTTCTCGATGTCCCGTTGGTAACCGTTGTAACAGATTACACTGTTCATGGCCAGTGGATCCATCCGGGGGTTGACCTCTATATAGTAGGGTGTGAGTGTGTATACAATGGCTTGGTGGCGCAAGGGATTAATCCCAGCTCGATTCGGATTACTGGAATTCCTGTGAGTCCGAAATTTGACATGGCATTGGATCGGCAGGAACTCTTAAAGAAGCTGGATTTAAAGCCCGATCGTGCGACAGTTCTAGTGATGGGTGGAGCATATGGTGTCTTGGGTGGTGCGGGAACGGTCTGCAAAATCCTAGCGGATATAGCTTACCCCGTGCAAATTATCGTTGTTTGTGGACAGGATGAGAAATTTTATAAATCTCTTGAACCTTTGATTGAAGAAGGAAAAAATCCGATTACGCGTTTTGGCTATGTAAGAAATGTCGAAGAATTAATGACTGTTTCGGATATAATAATCACAAAATCAGGTGGTTTAACGGTTTCCGAGGCGTTAACGAAACGATTGCCTTTGATTATTTTCAGACCAATACCTGGACAGGAAGTAGAAAACGCCATCTATTTAGAAAGTATTGGGGCAGGACGAGTTGCCAAAGATGAGGAAGAATTGGAAAAACTAATCCTCGCTCTGCTGAAATATCCTAAGGACTTGGAACCGATGCGTTGGGCTGCCGCGAAGGCGGTATCGGGTCGGACGTCGGAACAAGCGGTAGAGAGTATGTTGCAGCTCCTAGAAAAGTGGCAGAACACGCAAAAGATTGGTTAAAAATTGCAATAATGATTGACTTGAGATTAAAAGATGTTAATGTGGATTAGCAGAGAGAGGCCAGCAGCACGTGTTCCCTAGTAATTTGATTACGGGGAGTAAGTCTGGTATAATTGGCTTGTAATTTTTTTGGATTTAGCACTAAAAGGTTGTCAATAAACCGTTGACTCGTAAAAGGGGGGACGAAATGTTCCCCCTTTAGGTAGATTTTAGGCTATTATGCCGAATCAGCGAAGTTTTTAGTAGATGTATTTGGCTAAGTAGGGGTTTGTAGTCTTAAAAAATCGGTAAGACTATCGAAGTATCCCACAGCTGCCTTGCACATAGAGTAAATAGTGTTTTAAGGGGGAGAATATATGACAGTTTCAGTAGAAAAAACAGAAAAAAATATTGTCGCTTTGGAAGTGACCGTAGAAGCAGAAAAATTTATTAGTGCGGTGAATCAAGCGGCGAAGGTTTTAGCTAAGAAAGTAAATGTTCCTGGGTTTCGTAAGGGTAAAGCTCCACGCCGTATGGTTGAACTTCACGTGGGGAAGGAAGCGCTTTATGATGAAGCGTTGGATCACTTAATCGGACCGGCTTACGCTGAGGCGGTTATGGAGAGTGGCATCGAACCAGTGGATCGTCCTGAAGTCGATTTGGTACAAATCGAAGAGGGTAGAGACCTGATTTTCAAAGCGAAAGTAAGTGTTAAACCTGAGGTTGAACTAGGTGTTTATAAAGGGCTTAAGGTTGAGCAAGATGCAGTGAGCATCACGGAAGAGCAAGTTATGGAAGAACTGAAAAACAAACAGCAACAACACGCCCGTCTTGTGCCGATCGAAGTCGGCAAGGTTGAAAACGATGATACTGTCACCCTTGACTTTGAAGGATTTGTCGATGATGTTCCTTTCATAGGCGGGAAATCAGCGGACTATCAACTTGTTATTGGTTCGGGCACCTTTATTCCTGGCTTCGAAGAAGGTTTAATTGGTGTTGAAGTTGGACAACATGCTGATGTAAACGTTACCTTCCCGGATGAATATCATAGTGCAGAGCTCGCTGGTAAGAAGGCCGTCTTTAAAACAGACATCAAGAAAATTCAGCGCAAGGAACTTTCTCCGCTCGATGATGAATTTGCCAAAGATGTGAGCGAATTTGAAACACTCGATGAATTGAAAGCCGACTTGCGGAATAAATTAATAAAGAGTGTTGAGTTACAGGCCAAAGATAATCATCTTAAGGCGATCATCGCAAAAGCGGTAGATAATGCCAGTGTCGAAATCCCTGAGGTGATGTTTGCGGAACGAGTCAAGGCAATGTTGGAGGATTTAAGTCGTAACCTCGCTCAGCAGGGAATGACACTTGACCAGTATTACCAGTATACCAACACTACGGAGGAAGTTATGCAGGAGCGTTTACGCCCCCAAGCTGCTGAAAGCGTCAAATCAGATTTAGTTTTAGAAGCTATTGCCAAGGCAGAAGGAATTGAGGTCACGGAAGACGAAGTAAATGAAGAACTCAAAAAACTTGGTGAGCGTCATAAACAAGACGCTGAATTGCTCAAGAAGTCCCTCATAGCGCGTGGGGAGCTGGAGTTCTATAAACAAAGTTTGATCAGCGAAAAGACGGTCAACTTTTTAGTAGAGCAGAACGCATAGAACTCACGCCTTAGCTGGAAATATTGAGGTAAAGAGGTGAGAGGATGGCAAAGTACACTGACGACAAAAATCAATTAAAGTGTTCATTTTGCGGAAAAACCCAGGAACAGGTCAAAAAGTTAGTTGCCGGTCCAGGCGTTTATATTTGTGATGAATGTATAGAACTCTGTAATGAGATTATCGAGGAAGAGCTCACAGATGACTTGGGCGTTGAAATTGGGGAGATCCCCAAACCCAAGGAGATTCGGTCGATTATTGATCAATATGTTATTGGTCAAGATCAAGCGAAAAAGGCGCTTTCAGTCGCAGTCTACAACCACTACAAACGAATTAATATGGGTATGAAAATTGATGACGTTGAATTGCAAAAGTCGAACATCATTATGCTCGGGCCTACTGGCTCAGGAAAAACTTTGCTTGCCTCGACTTTAGCAAAAGTCCTTAACGTTCCCTTTGCTATTGCAGATGCCACTTCACTCACGGAAGCAGGTTATGTGGGTGAGGACGTAGAGAATATTCTCCTTAAATTGATTCAAGCCGCTGATTATGATGTGGAAAAGGCAGAAAAGGGTATCATTTATATCGATGAAATCGATAAGATTGCCCGTAAATCTGAAAACCCCTCCATTACACGCGATGTATCTGGAGAAGGGGTTCAGCAGGCTTTGTTGAAGATCCTTGAAGGAACGGTTGCTAGCGTGCCTCCCCAAGGCGGCCGCAAACATCCGCACCAGGAATTTATTCAGCTGGATACCACCAATATCCTCTTTATTGTCGGTGGAGCCTTTGACGGGATTGAACGAATCATTCAAAACCGTGCGGGACAAAAGACGATGGGTTTTGGTGCCGATATCCAGAAGAAATCGGACATGAATGTTGGCGAAGTCTTGAAAGGCATTTTGCCTGGTGACCTTCAGAAGTTTGGGCTGATCCCTGAGTTTGTTGGACGATTACCTGTCATTGTGACCTTGGAAGCGTTGGATGAACCAGCGTTAGTTCGTATCCTTACTGAACCCAAGAACGCCCTAGTTAAGCAATATCAAAAATTGATGGAGCTTGATGGTGTGACCTTAGAGTTTAAGGAAGGAGCACTCACCTCGATCGCTAGCGAAGCAATTCACCGGAATACCGGAGCACGTGGCCTGAGGTCCATTGTGGAAGAACTCATGCTGAACGTGATGTATGATCTACCTTCGCGAAATGATGTCACGAAATGTGTTATCACTCAAGAAGCGGTCTTGAAGAAAGAAGAACCCCTTCTCGTTATGGCTGATAAACTCAAAAAAGGCAAAAAAGAAGAATCAGCGTAGAGGCATGATGCCTCGTGCTAAATGCCGCCGGAAGAGATTAAGGGACACCGGAGTAGCTGCAAAGCTACTCCGGTGTTATTT
>DATMYU010000474.1:0-4583 GCA_035560775.1 Desulfosporosinus sp. | reverse complement strand
GTATGTCCCTCATTTTTTTTTATAACTTTAGATAATTCTATCACAAGCACTTTGAGTAGAAAAGCAACAGCGACACCTCTGTAAATCCCGTCCGTTCCAAAAATGTCTGAGCATAGAGGTTATAAGTAACGAATAGAAACACTCAAGCTCTGGTACTCGTGACCTCGAATTAGTTGTCTAACGCATCAGATAGGTCTTCGGTTATAGTGTCGATAATCTTGATATTGTTCCTAATCATGTATAATATTATAATAGCCTCTCGGAGTTTCATTTTTCTGAGTTGCGAGATGTCTTGGTAAACAACCGTATGTTGTCTAACCGATTGGTATAGTAGGTACGACCGTACTTCGCGTTGGAGCAAGGACTGGAGCAGGAACAACGCAGACTGATGGAAAGCCGACATCTCCACTTATGGCGATACTGTATGTAGTCATGACCGTTAGGCTTCATCTCTAAACCGCTGGGGCAAATGGGAATGCCCTTCGGTGAAATCTGGATATCTCCACCATTCGGTAAGGCCGATTTCTGGCTTGGTCATGAGAAAAAGAAGGTACGAACGTAGCATAGAAGCCGGATCACGAGGTTCAGGACCTTTGGCAGCATACTCATTCTGAAGTAGTGTGGTGATGTAAGATAAATCGGTTCGCCAGAATTTTGCGACCAGAGGCCAGTCTTGGTTGACGATGACGAAGATTCCGCCAGAGTAATGCTGGCGGAGACACTCAAGAACGGAATTTTGGTAGGATTCATGTAAAATTAATACAGGTTTCAAGCATGGTACCCCAAATTTTGTAATCAAAGGATATGTATCCCTCGTCGCTCAATTATGGGAACGTTTTGAGAAAGTCAAGTATTTCGGCGTGCTTTTAGTAACTTAATCATTATCATTCGATAATTTCCAGTTTAGCTGGATAAAAGACAAATATCCTCCCACTAAAAGTAGGAGGATATGCTAAAAGTTGGTTCGAGGAAACCCTTGTCCCAACTGCCTCGGCGAATACCGAGATGCTATATTATTTCAGTCAAGGAGGATATTGTCATGAATAAACTGTTTGCATTTCTTAAGGGTGCGAACCTAGGAGAATTTTCGTATAAGGAAGATGACAAAGGCTTTAACACCGTATTCAATGAACACCCTGAAGTCAAGATTCTTTTTGAACGAAGAGATCGTTACCCCGAGACGCTGACAATTAACGGGGTAAATCCAGTCCTTCATGTTATGATCGAGGGCATTATTGAAAACCAACTGCAAAGTGAAGCAGGTGTACAGGAAATTTTTTTAAAGTTGCAGAAAGAAGAGAACCTCACACCTCATGCTGCCCGAGCTTGTATTGCCAATGTATTCCTGCATGATTTTTCAGCAATTTTCATCGAGCATCAACCATTCAACCAAGTGAATTTTATTCGTCGTCTTAGTTTAATCGGAACAGATGTCAGCAAACTTAGCCGCAATGATCGCTGCCCATGCGGAAGCGGTGCCAAGTTTAAACGCTGCTGTTCTCCCTACGCAGAATCCTTTATCGTCTCCCCTCTTGCCGGAAGAATGGACTTGGGATATGGATCTTATATCTTTGATAAACCCTCTAATATCGAGGATCCCCTCAATCCGATTTTCCAACTAGAAGCACGCTATCATATCGCTGAATATATGAGCAATCATAAGGACTTAGACGGCGCAGTTAAGGTACTTAAAGAAAATATTACTCAGACGGAATCATATGGTGGAGGAAATCTTTTGCAAAATGCTTGGCAGGATTATATGTTATTTTGTCAAAACCACGAACAACTTGCTCAAGAATTTTTAGTAGCTGCGGATCAACTAATTTTAATAACCGATAATGAAGAAGAGAAAGGAACTCTCATCTGCGATAAAGCAGATTTTCTCGCCCAAAAAGGAAATATAGAAACCGCAGTGGCTGAATACATGGACCTCTTCAGCTCTATGCCGAAATTTCATTTAAGTCGCTACCGGTATGCTTTAATGCTAAGTATCAATGATCGGGAAGATGATGCCATGAAAGTCCTAAGAGACCTACTTTCCATGACGGATATCGATGATAAGACTCATAAAGAAGCGTTAGCTATCCTCAAAGCCCTAGGGGGAGATACCTCAACTTTGAATATCTGAATTGATCGTTGTTCCACGTCTTTGACTTGGCCCAGCTCAACTCTACCTTGTGTGGTTTCTTCTTCTTTCTTGGCTTAGCTACGTTGTTGTTGAAATATTTACTATAACTTCAGCGATCTCATCTCCCCATTAAAATAGGGAGGATTCTTGGCGAATTGTCCTGAAAAGAGCGCTCTGTATCCGTTAGGAAATACAGTGACACCAGATCATTCATTAAAATTGACCAACAAAGAGAGCAACCAAAAGCAGCTGATCTTCACGAGAGATTAGCTGCTTTTATTTATCCGAAATTCATAGCAAATGCCCTTTAAAAGAATTTGCTGATCACTGCTTTGATGAAGCCCTTAATATCATCTAGGTTTTCCTGCAAAATTCGATAAATTTCGGTGTCATCAACCTCTTGGTAGAGGTGCACAATTCGGTTGCGAAACTTCACCATCTGCACAAGCGAAAGTTCCTTGTCCTTAGTCAATACCCCATGTTGAATAACAAGTTTTACCGCTTCGGCAGACGTACTAGGAATTCCCCAGCGCTCTCTTGCTACCACATGATTAGAAACATCGATTAAGGCCTCAATACAAACTTGAAGATTATATTTCGCAGCATCAACCGACCGAAAACTAGCTAAGAAATCTTGGCGTTCCATTAGCTTTAATATCTCTAAATTTTGTAACTTTAGATCAATAAATGATAGCTTTCGCTGAATAATATCCTTATCCACCATGACTGTTATATTCCTCCTTTAAGGCTTGCTCATAGTCACGAGCAAACATTGCATACTTAACAGCATAGTCTGGATAGGTCTTTATCACGTATTCGATAAAATCACTATGTTTATAATAGTCTCCCTCGTAAACAAGTACGCCTTCTCTAAGGGCGCGAAACTGTAAGGCAATCGGAGCGCGATTCAGATTAACCAAGTCTATTCGATCATGACTAACGTGAAGGCTCAAGGCCCCATCTAGCTCCAATTCTTCCTGCAGTGTAACTGAACGAGTGAAAACTATTCCCAAATCAATATCACTCTGGGGATGTTCAAACTCAGTTCCAAATGATCCAAATAAATAAACAGCAGCGATTTCAGTTTGGGCTTGAAAAAATTCTTGCCATGATAGCACCTCAACGGGCAGCTTTCGCATAGACATCACCCCCCTTGTCCTATTATATCATGCCAAATGCATACAAAACAGGCATATGGGATTATTTTCCTAATTTCTTAAGATATCCAGTTACGCTACCTCCTCCTTCCTGCAGTCGATACGTTTTCATTAGAATTACTCCATTAATAGCTCTTTCCGCACCTTTTTCTTTAGTGCCTTTTCAAGGCGTTCTTGATACATCTCGCGAACCCAAATACTCACTGGAGCTTTCCACTGTTCGCTTGGGCTGGGTATGTTTTTGATCAAACTTCTTGGGTTTAATCCCATCTCTTTGGCCATTTTCACGGTCTCTTCGTTCAATCTGCATTTCCTTTTTGCTTCAACCCATTCGGCATCTTTTTTCAGATTGCTAGTCATGTGGTTGTCCTTTCTTGGTATAAAAATTTTACAATCGTATAATCGTTAGCAATTGCTGGTTAGATGGCAAACAAAACGTCCCCTTGGCACATAGTAAACTTCTTGAAAGAGAAAGGGTATACTTCTCAATCTCTTGCATGTTTAAGGGCGCCGATCGGTTTAGATATACATGCTCAAACCCCGTCAGAAATTGCGATAAGTATTCTAGCTGAGATTATTTCTGTTAAACGGTCCTTATCTTCCACACAATACTGATCTGTGCTAAACCTTTTCTTTTACATCGCCACGCTTGCAAAGAACAATCTATCTCCTGTTTTTTTAGCTAATCCTTTTAAGAAATTTCTAGCATATTTATCTCCACACTCTGTATAATTCTTATGTCCTTCCTTTCTTAATGTGAAGCAATGCACAGAGCGCATCGCTTCACATCTTTACCAATTAACTTAACCATTCTCAACTGACTGAGCAAATCCGACTCCCATTTCGAACGCTTTTTGACAATCCTTTGGGAATAAAAAATATCCACCACATTTAGCCAAGGTCTGGGGAGCAAGGGGCAACAGCTTTATTAAGTTTTCGAATCAATTAATTTCCATTCCGGGCTTGAAGCCAATAATCAGTTTGTTGTTCCCAGCAATCAAAGGCCTGATCATTGCTTTTGGATTGGCAGCCAGAAAACTGGCAACAGCTAATTCGTTGGACTCCTCAAGTTCCTTCCCAAGCTCCTTGTAAGTTTTGCTCCTCTTGTTTAGGAGACCCTGAACAGCAATTCCCCCAAACTTTGCTAATTCAAATAATTCAACGACTGAGAGACTGTTTTTTACAATGTTTCGATACTCAAACTTAACACTTTCTTGCAGAAGACCCGCTTCTGCTTTACGACAAGTCGTACACTGCGGATAACAATAAAATGTAAACATTTTTTCTCCTCCTTATAT
>DATMYU010000473.1:0-2218 GCA_035560775.1 Desulfosporosinus sp. | reverse complement strand
GTAATACTTGCTCCCTTTATAGTATTCTATGGACCCTTCCAGTCTCTCCAAACCGTGGCTGTGGGCACTATTGCAACATCACGACATCCTCAGGTTGTGCAGGCCTTTTTATCCCAAGCAGAGATAGATCGCATTATGAATCTCAATAGCTCTCAAGGGATTAGCGACGGCAAAGCTATCACAAGTAAAAAGGTGATCACCGATGCGAGTTCCGGCATCACCATTGAAGATATCCAAGGTCCAAGCTTCAAAGGCAAAGTGATGTTAATTAAAGACCCCAAACGAGTCAAATTAGCCGTTACCAAGGAAATTGGCGTCACAGGAGAAAGGGTCAGCGATCTAGTCAAAGATTTTGGAGCCATTGCCGGAATTAACGCCGGAGGCTTTTATGACCCGAATGGTAAAGGGAACGGAGCTTTCCCGGACGGTTTAACCGTGCATGACGGGATACTGGTCCATAATAATGTGGGAGAAAAAGAAGTTAATATTGTGGGATTTGATGACCAGGGTAAAATGATCCTTGGTAAAATGACGGCCAGTCGCTTAAAGGGGCAAAACATTCGTGAAGCTGTTACGTTTGAGCCTAATCTTATTGTGGCAGGTAAATCTGTAATTTCTGGAGACGGTGGCTGGGGAATTGCCCCTCGAACTGGCATAGGCCAAACGGCCGACGGTACGGTTATTTTTGTTGTCATTGACGGACGTCAACCTACTTGGAGTATTGGAGCAACTTTACGTGATCTTATGAATGTCTTTGATGACTATAATGCGGTAAATGCTGTTAATCTCGATGGTGGTTCTTCTTCAGAACTTGTCTATAATGGTAAGGTTGTAAATCGACTTTGGAACATTTTTGGTGAACGCTATATACCCACGGCTTTTGTGGTGACCCCATAACGTATCTCGAAAAAAGGAGAGTCACATGAAGAAGAAACTACGTATTATACTCGTCTGGACATTGGTTTCACTCCTGTTGCAATTTGGAGCATATTCCTTGATGAACAACCAAGTTCAAAAAGTTATGGCACCATTGGAAAATGTTGAACCGATCACCCTCCAGCTCAAAGCAACCATTCCAGGTGTTGACCTTGATACTATCCAAATTTCTTACGCTAAGGATTACTTAGCCTACACGGAAAATGGTACACTTAAAGTTTTTAATCTTACTAGTAAAAAGATTGTTTTTGAGAAAAAATCGCCCTCTCCAAATGATAAGACATTAGGTGTTCTCACGTATCAATGGCTGCCTGATCGCAGTACCTTACTCTATTTTTATGCTAAGAAAAATCCTAATCCTGTAACTTACGTTACTGTGTACCCTAAAGCTACAGTTCAGACACCCGTAAAGACTCAAACTCCTGTTGAACCAAAAACAGAAGATCCCAATCAAAAAGTAGAGAAGGAAGTTCCAAAAGTCGTGCCTAAAGCAGTTCCTGTAGAGCCTAAGACCGAAAAACGGTATGGAAATCCGCAGATTACTGAATTGTATTCGCTTGAACTGCCAAATAGTGATGAAGACACAGCTCCAGATGATCGTTTTAATCAAACAATTGACAAATTTCCAGCAGGTGGAGAAATTGAGGAATTGGTTGTTTCAACCACTACAAATCTGATATACCTCACTGTGAAAAACGAATTAGCACAAACACTCATGGAAATAGACGTCATGAAAAATGTGAGTACACTGAGCAAATCGGGAGAGACCATTGGTAACATGTCAGCCTCAGATCGGTACGGAACTCTTTATATTAACAGTAAGGTGGGGACTACCCAACAAGTCATTGCCTTGCAAGGTACAAAGCGTCAAATCATCTCTAAAAACACCAACGATAGAATTTTAGGAATCCGAGAGGGCAAGGTATTTATCGGCGAGGTCAAAAACAATCAACTCGTAAAGATTAAAACTACAACTGACCTAGCTGAAATGAGGAGTAACCCTACTCTCAAAACCGAATGGGAAGGATCTATAGCCTTTGACAATAACGTGCGCACACTCATTGGCGCTGAAGGTCAAATTATAGTTTATGATCATCAGAAAGCCAATATTGTCACAGCCGGTCAGCTTCAAGAGCTCCAACTGCACGGAGATGAGAATTACATCTCTGTTGATGGAGCAGAGCTTATCCAACTTACCAAGGAAGGCACGTCCACTCTTGTAGAATTACAACCCATCGCAGTCATTAAAAAATAGAATTTGTTTTGCATAAATTCTTTTTAG
>DATMYU010000472.1:0-7801 GCA_035560775.1 Desulfosporosinus sp. | reverse complement strand
GTAAAGTAGAGTATTTTTTACCATAGGGGATAGTAGCAGTTATATAGCCCGATAGCTTGATTTCGCCAGCATCAAGCTATCGGGCTATTCTGTGTGGCAGTGTTTTGGTTCTCTACATTATTATTGATGAGCTTTGTATATCTGGTAATTGTTACGAGTTAGATTCAACGCTTAGTCATTTGGAAGTGTTTTTCACTGTAGAAAATTTTGTACTGCGTAGAATCCTCAAAGTCATATCAATTACTAATCAATAGTAACTTTCAAATTATATGATTAGTGTCATGATATTTGAAATGTGCCCTAATGCATATACTATGCCTCTAATATATTTTGCCGCAATGACCACTTTCCTTTTCATATTTGCCCCCAATTCAATCAATCTTACAAAATCCTACAAAGCAATTCACCTATCTTTCATAATCAGCATACAATTATTTATGTAAATATCGTTCCGGATTTTTCATTATATACAACAGGTTTTCAATTTGACAAAGGGGGCATTAATTATGACAGGCAAAGAAAAATTAAACCTTCTGGAAGAACTGCTGGACATCGGAAAGGATACCCTCAGTGAGGACACAGAGCTGAAAGATCTCAGCGAATGGGATTCCTTGGCCGTTATAATTGTTATTGCAATGTTTGACGACGACTTCGGCAAAGCTATCACGTCCGATGAAGTTAAGAGTTTCGTTACCGTAAATGACATCATGGATAAAATGGAATGAGGTGAACTTCTTTGGCAGCAGGGAAATTGAATAATGTGGAAATTAAGGGCATTGCAGGTGCGGTACCCGACAACGTAAGAAAAAGCGAGGAATACAATGACGTATTTGGCGAAGAAAGTGTCCAGAAGTTTATCAAAATGACAGGCATAAAAAAAAGACATGTTGCTTTGGAAGAGCAGTGCGCCTCTGATTTATGTTATGCCGCGGCAAAAAGACTGCTTGATAAATTGGCATGGGACCCTTCTTCCATTGATGCCTTGATACTGATTACACAAACGCCGGATTATGCAGTACCGGCAACAGCCTGTGTCCTTCAGCACAGGCTGGGACTTTCCGAAGACTGTATCGCTTTTGACGTCAACCTCGGATGCTCTGCCTATGTTTACGGAATTTGGCTTGCCGCGACAATGATTAATACACAGGGCATAAACAGGGTTCTGCTGCTCGTTGGAGACACCAGCAACTTTGGAATAAATCAAAATGACAGTGCTACAGCCATGATATTCGGCGATGGAGGTTCCGCAACAGCTCTGGAAAGAACCGAAGGGAAAAGCCTTAAGTACTTCCTGAAAACCAAGGGCAGTGGTTTCAAGCATATTATTGTCCCCGCAGGACATGCCAGAAGCAGGAGTAAAACAAATCTGGAAGGCTCGGAATATGAATTGGCCATGAGCGGTTCAAATATTTTTACCTTCGCCATCACAGATATCCCACGGACACTTAAAAGCTTCATGTCCCAATACAACATTGACAAGGACGATGTGGATATGTACGTATTCCACCAGGCCAACCTTTTTATTCTGAAGCATCTGTCAAAGAAGCTGGGTATACCGATGGAACAAGTGGCTGTATCAATCGACAGGTACGGAAATACAAGCGGAGAATCTATACCGCTGACACTGGTGGACACTTTGGGAAATGAGGAGTCAAAAGAGCCTATAAAACTCTTGCTGTGCGGATTCGGCGTAGGATTATCCTGGGGCGGGATTTATCTCGAAATGGACAAATCCGTCTGCCTGCCAATGATATACACCAACGACTACTTTACCGGAGGCTGATTAAATAATGAATCCGATGGATTTAAGCGGCAAAAACATTATGGTAACCGGTGCCTCTTCCGGAATTGGAAAAAGCATCGCTTTATTCTTGAGTATAATGGGTGCCAATGTCATTCTGGTGGCAAGGAATGAAGAAAGGCTCAAGGCAGTCCTCATGGAACTGAAGCCTGGCAATCACTCCTACTTTTTGTTCGATCTAAGCAATCCTGCTGGAATCGGGAACATGATAGAAAATGTATGCAGCGGAGGTTTAAAGCTTAGCGGCCTTGTACATTCTGCCGGCATAGGAAAGGCTGTGCCTTTGCAGTACTTGAAACTGGAAGATTTGAACAATATAATGTCTGTTAACTTTTATTCCTTTATCGAACTTGCAAAACAGTTTTCTAGGCGGAAGAACAATGATAACGGGGGAAGCATAGTAGCCATATCGTCTATTTCGAGCAAGGTTGGGGCAAGAGGCCTGACTGCTTATTGCGCAAGCAAGGGGGCTCTGGACAGCGCCATTAAGTCAATGGCACTAGAGCTTGCACCAAAGGGGATAAGAATAAATGCAATAGCACCAGGCATGATTAAGACCCAGATATATGACGGACTCAAAGAAATTGTCAATAACAAAAATTTCGAAGAAGACCTGAAGAAAAGGCAGATAATGGGTATCGGAGAACCGTTGGATGTCGCCTATGCAGCCGCATTTTTATTAAGTGGTGCATCAAGATTCATAACAGGGACATCAATGATAGTTGATGGGGGATATCTGGCCCATTAAGCCTGAAGCTGCCGAACGTTGCACAACGAACTTTGAAGTTCGATTGTAACGACCCTTTTTTTCTTGGCATATTTAAGAAAAAAGAGTGTCCCTCACTACTTCAAATGTAGTTTGCGATACTCCTTTTTTCATGGTCACTATTTACCTAAAATCCGGCGCTGTATGAAATTCGTGTATACCTCGCCGCGCCGGAAAAATGCATTATCCAGCAACTTGAGATGAAATGGAATTGTAGTATGCACGCCTTCGATTTTAAACTCCAGCAGCGCCCGTTTCATCCGGTTAATCACTTCATCACGGTCCCGGCCCCAGACGATCAGCTTCCCGATCATCGAGTCATAGAACGGAGGAATTTTGTAGCCTGCATATGCTGCGCTGTCAATCCGTACACCGGGTCCGCCGGGGGGATGATAAGTCGTGATTGTTCCCGGACTAGGCATAAAATTCTTGTCCGGGTTTTCGGCATTGATCCGGCACTCCATGGCCCAGCCGTTTATCTTAATATCGGACTGGGTATAACCGAGCTTCTCGCCGGCCGCCACTCTAATTTGCTCCTTAATTAGGTCAATACCTGTAATCAGCTCTGTAACCGGGTGCTCAACCTGAATCCGTGTATTCATTTCGATGAAGTAGTAATTGTTGTTTTTATCCAAGAGGAACTCAACCGTCCCAGCCCCGGAGTAATTAACTGCCTTAGCGGCCTTAACTGCGTCGGAGCCCATTTTCGCCCGTAGCTTTTCGTTTAAAGCTTTGGACGGAGCCTCTTCAATCAGCTTTTGGTTCCGCCGCTGCAAAGAGCAGTCCCGCTCACCAAGGTACACTACATTGCCATAGTCGTCGGCCATCAGCTGGAACTCGATGTGGCGCGACTCTTCAACGTACTTTTCCAAATAAACTTCCGCGTTGCCAAAAGCTGCCTGGGCCTCAGTCTGGGCGGTTTGAATGGCCTTTAGAAGTTCACCCTCGTTTTGGGCAATGCGCATCCCTTTGCCGCCGCCGCCTGCCGAAGCTTTAATCATCACAGGGTAGCTAATCTTCCCGGCGATTTCAATCGCATCTTCCAGCTTTTCCACAACGCCTTCGGAGCCAGGTACAACGGGCATACCGGCGGCAATCATGGTTTTTCGGGCGGTAGCTTTGTCCCCCATGGCCTCGATGGTGCTGGCCTTGGGTCCAATGAATTTAATATTACAAGTTTCACAAATTTCCGCAAAGTTAGCGTTCTCAGCTAAAAAACCATAGCCGGGATGGATGGCATCGGTACCGGAAATTTCCGCGGCACTGATAATAATGGGAATGTACAAATAGCTTTTGGCTGAAGCAGCCGGTCCAATGCAAATTGCCTCATCCGCTTCCCGCACGTGCAGGGAAGCGCTGTCCGCTTCAGAATACACAGCTACGCTGGTAATCCCCATTTCCCGGCAGGCCCGGATAATCCGGAGCGCAATTTCCCCCCGGTTAGCAATCAAAATCCTCGTGAACATGTTCTGTACACCTTCCTACTGCTTTTCGATCAGGAACAGGGTCTGGCCGTACTCTACCGCTTGCCCGTTTTTAACCCGAATTTCCACGATCTTACCGGCAACCTCAGCTTTGATCTCGTTCATTATTTTCAACGCTTCCACAATGCATACCGGCTGGCCAGCCTGGACGTCTGCACCGATTTCCACATACGGTGGAGCATCAGCTGCCGGGGCCCGGTAAAAGGTACCGACTAATGGAGAGACCACCGGAATAAGATTAGGGTCAGCAGCGGACCCTTTTTCCACAGGCTTTGCTTCCGTGGTAACTGCTGCTGCATAAGCACCGGCTTTCTTGATGTTGATCCGGAAACCGTCGATCACGAGGTTAAGCTCGGTGATTTCAGTAGCGTCGAGCATTTTTATTAATTCCTGGATTTCCTTTAAGTTCATTTCCGAATCCTCCTTCGTCCTTGCTTGCAGCCCTCCAGGATTTCGTGCTTTATATTATTCAGTAGCCTTTCCACATCATAGGAAAGAACCGTATTTTCATAAAACCCTGCAGCCAGTGTTATTATACCGTTATAGGTGTTTGCTACCAGCAGCAGTCCAGGCGCACTGACAACCGGAGGAATAATATAATAATCGGAAACGTTTACATCACCCATTTTTATTAATTGCTTTGATAGCACTCCGATGTTGGATAATGTGGGTATACATCTGTCACCATAGTAGACAGGACGTTTTGCTCTGTTTTTACCAATCCTTGCTGTAGCCTGGTAATAAGCGAGAGCTTCCTTAAAGCTGACCTTTTCCAGGCGTTCCAGGCCGATAGCGCTTTGTAAGCCGGGATAGCCCCTTTTTATATCATTCATCATATAGACGACCCTGGACAGCGTCTCACCAAAAGACTCGTTTTCCACCATGGAAAGCCAGGTATTCACCGAGCCGGAGAAATTGCGTAAGGCTTCTGTCTTATTATCAGGCAAATATCGCCGAAAATCGATGGTGACATTTATCCCCATAGGTACGCCGTATACCGGCTGCCCCATTTTAAGAATTGCTCTGTAGTATGCTGCAAGAATCAAGTCGTTATAAGTGGCTCCCATGGATTTTGAATAGCTGCTTATGGCATCCGCCTGGTCTGGTGAAATCCTGCAGACAGCAATGCGGGTAGCGCTGGATGTACCCTGCTTCCATGGAAATGACCATGTTGGTAGCAGGACATCCGACCCTGGAATCCACAAAGAGTCCGGCTCCGTAATCCCAAGGCTTTTAAACAGTCTGTCCTGGTCTCCTCTTCCTCTTTTTGACGGTATTGGTACAAATGCCTCCTCGGTGCCTTCAAGCCTGGAATATATGTCCGAGACCAGCTGGACATACTCCTTGAGTCCCATTGCATCACAGCAGGCGTGGTTAGCTTTTATTCCCACGATATCACATTCATCCGACCGAATTATCTTTACTTTTATCTTGGGGTCATGGTCCATATCCAAAGGGCTTTCTAAAAACCGTTGGACAGTATCTTCCACATTGGTGGTCTCTTCCATGGAGCAGAACTCTGTTTCATCAATATCCTCCAGCCGTTTCCAATATGGAGGGTCATGTTCAACAAACCGGCAGCCCAGAACCGGCTCAGCATCAACGGATAATCTTACTGCTCTTGACAGCTTGTCGAAGTCTATTCTGCCATCCAGCTTCATTATAGCCTGGATCTGAAAATTTCCAATTCCGTAACGAGCAATATAATTATAGATGTCATGTCCGTTTGCCGGCAGGACATCCGGACTGTCCGGTATCTTCCCTATTCCGGGCTTGCTGATATCCAGGTACTTCTCAAAAACCTTGCCCAGTTCCTCATAATAGCTCACCATATAATGGGGCATATTCTCGTAGAATTTATAGTAATGGTCCAAATCTAACAAGGGAAGCATGGCTTCAAAAGGGTTTTCACCTCTAGCGAGTTTTTTCTTTTTTTCTCCATGAGAAAATTTTATTTCGGTATCTCCGAATTTAATATTGATCTCCACATTTTTCACTCTCCTTCGAAATATATAAAGGCTAATTAAGGTCTCTAAAATATAGGATTTGCATAAGTTATGGCACTAGTTTCAGCTGTTCTAACCGCACATTTATAATCCCCATTAGCCATTTTTCTTCTCCCGGTATCCTGGCCCTCAGTCTAGCAGCTGCCACCGGAAGCATCCATGCATTGAGATTTTCCAGCTTATCCTTTGAAGCTCCAATATACTCATTCAGGTAAAGCCAGCATGTCATCCATTTGGGGAAAACGGACATGGCACCCACAATATCGGAGATTCCGGGTGGTAATGACGGTGAATTGATCATGAGACATGTCCTGGCAACATCCCCTGACGGGTCTCCCCTGTACGCACCGCTCCAATCTAAAGAAACAAGCTTATCGTTGGAGACAATTATATTGCCCAGATGTAAATCTCCATGGCAAATGCTTTCTCCTTCCGGCAACGTATCTACAAAGTCTATAATTTTTTTCGCCTTGTCTCCCAGTATTCCTGAAGAAAGTACAATTGCCTGCGAGAACTTTTCCTTTTGAGATGGTAAGCCTTCATTGGAGAATTTATGAATTTTGTGTTGAAAGCCTGCCAATTGCTGTACAAAGCTGTAAAACCGCCAGGGCTCCTTTACAAGCATAGCCAGCATTGATTTGCCGAATATCCTTTGAAGTATTATACCTTTACGGCCGTCAATCTCTATCATATCGAAAACAGCAGGAGAAGGCACTCCAGCTTCATGTATCTTCCGTCCGATTGCAGCCTCCCGCTTTATCCATTCCTCACCGTAGCCTTCTTTGTATAGCTTTAATACTTTATCCTGTCCCCACATATATACATCGGCTGTCATTCCTTTACCCAGCAACTCTCCCTTTTCCATTATCATCTTCCTTTCAAAATGATATATTAGACTGCTTCACCGCTCCTGGACTAACCGGGGCTGCAAGATTCGGAAAACTGCCTGAGCTGCTGGTAAACTTCAGAAGCCTCCTTTTCAATATTGATTGGTTCAATCCTGCGGTTTGTCCATACATGGACTGTCTTTCCCGCTGCAAGAAGCCTCCCTTTTTCCTTTTCCAGCACTTCATATTCAAACTTTAACTTCACACAGGACATATGGGGTATTCTGGTAATGACAGTTACCTCGTCGCCATGCCTTGCAGGACTTTTATACCTGCATTCCATTTGGATAAGCGGAAGGTAGAAGCCCCTGCCGCCAATTTGCGAATTTGAAACTCCCGCCTTCCTCAAATAATCCTCTCTGCCTTTTTCGAACCAAAGCGGATAGATGGAATGGTGTACAATGCCCATCCCATCAACTTCGGTATATTTAACATGGAGACTTGTTTCTGTGGCCATTACATTATTCGTCATGGCTTTTATTGGATTTACTCGTTTTCGCATACTTTTCCGCGCACTTTGTACATTCTTTGAGATAATTGGTATAGCTTGAATAAGTCAGGCTGTACAAATCCTTTAAGAATTCCGGATTGGCCATTGAAAACATTGTTGCAAAACATTTCTCATTTGGAACTTTAATTGTGGCTTTACCGAATTTGATTTTCATACCTACCCCACTCCTTGTATAAAATTCACAAAATACAATACTTTTCCCTGTCATGTACACATAAGGTGCAGCAGACAGCAGAAATATATTTTGCAATACCATATTATGGTACTTTGTCCACAATGTTACATTTAATCTCTTAGGTTAACTTTTTATTTTTGCTTTGGGGCAGTAACATGCAAATTATTCTCT
>DATMYU010000471.1:0-4369 GCA_035560775.1 Desulfosporosinus sp. | reverse complement strand
GGATAGAATGAGAAAAGTAGTAAAATTAATTTCGCTAGTAATAGTAGGAATGCTGTTGTTGACAGGGTGCTCCCAAAGTTCTGTCAGCAAAGCTGGCACTGGTAGTCAGGCAGCACCTGCCGAGAAGTTAAATGTAAAATTAGCAGCACAGGCAACATCCGGCCAAGTGTTCCAATATCTTGCAGAAGACAAGGGATATCTGAAAGAAGAGGGTATTGATATTAATCTCGTTTATATTAACAACGGAACAGACGCTTTTTCTGCTTTAAGTTCTGGTCAGGTAGATATTATTTCTACCTATGGTACTGGTGGACCTCTGATTCAAATTGCAAATGGTCAAGAATTCACCATTTTCGGTGGCTATATGATCATCGGCGCAACTCCTGTCTTTGCTATGCCCGGCACAAAATATAACAGCGTGGAGGATTTCCGTGGCAAAAAGATTGCGATTATGAGAGGCGGTACTCCCGACATCGTGCTAAAGGGTATTTTGTATGACGCGGGCTTCGACCTGAAAAAAGATGTTACGTTTGTCGAAATGAAAAAGAATACAGATGTAATGGAAGCAGTACGTAGCGGTGGAGCGGATTTTGGTTCAGTATCCACAGGTTTTGAACTCCAAATTAAAGATGCGGGTATGAACATTGTTATGTGGCCAGATGAATTATGGCCTAATCACTCCTGTTGCCGTATGGTTGCAAAAACAAGTTGGCTTAAAGAAAACCCAGAAACAGCACAGAGAGTGCTCCGTGCATATTTGAGAGCAGAAGAAATTATGCCCTCAAATATGGATCGCGTTGTAGAATTAACCGTTAAAAATTTGGATATGTCAGTTGAAACTGCCAAGAGCTTTTTGCTAAGTCCTCACATCAAATATGAAACTGATCCATATAAAAACAGCGTAGTAAAGATGTGGGAGAAGATGCAAAAATTTGGTTATATTGTTGATCCTACGGTTAATATTCAAGATCATATTGATACCACTAATTATAAGGCAGCTTTGGACTATTTGCAGGCAAAGTATCCCAATAGTAACTTCTATAAGGAGAAGCAGAAAGCGTTCAAAGAATTCAACCTGTAATTTTAGTTTTAAATGAAAACGGCATACTTGGCATATAGACGCATGTTCAGTATGTCGTATGTCGTTTACATAAGTCTTTAAAACTGCCATGGAATATTTTTTATTTTCTGAGGAGAGATGGTATGAAAAAATTTATAAAGAACAGGTTGGGTATAGTGCTAATCTTTATTGGATTAGTAATTGCCTACGAGCTTTTGACCGATGTTTTCAGTATACTCGATCCGTTCTTATTTCGTGGACTTAGCAAGGTCATACCAGCGTTTGGCTCACATTTTGGTATTCTAATGAAAGGGCTGATAAGCTCTCTTGGATTGCTGATTCCCGCATATGTTATGGCGACAGTTGCTGGAATAAGCCTGGGCGTGCTAATTGGTTTAAAAAAGTTACTGCGTAAAAATATAACCCCATTTATTAATGCATTCAGTGCCATTCCTGCGCCCCTATTAACACCTTTTGCAATTCACATTTTCCCATCATTTCGATCTGCGTCTATCTTTATTATATTTATAGGTGCTTTTTGGCCAACGCTAGGTACAACTGTGAATGCAGTAATAACAATTGATAAGAGATACTTGGAAAATGCAGCTACTCTGGAAATAGGCGAAGTAGAAAAATTGTTCCGTGTGATTCTTCCTGCCGCTTCTCCCACTATACTTTCAGGTTGCACTATTGCACTTAAATTCTCTTTTGTAATGCTTGTGGTGGCGGAAATGTTCGGAGCGACCTCCGGTATGGGCTATTTTGTCCAATATTACTCTGATTTTGCACGCTTTGATCTTGTAATTGCTGGTTTTATCTTTATGGCGTTTATATTGGTTGGAATAATGTACCTGTTCGATATAATGAAACTTAGAATTTTGCGTTGGACTATTAATAACTAACATTGTTTGCAAAATTAATGTCTAACGCTTTATAATGTCTTTTTTCTTTCTTTGGCAAGAGAATCGAACCCGTTGATAGACTGTAAAGAATAGGATTAAATTAAGGGCAACGACCTTGCATAGTTATGCGGTTTTATCTGCATAACTATGCAAGGTCGTTGCTGATAGTATTTATTTTGGCTTCGTTGTTGATGTAATTATCCCTTTATCAACCGTTTGGAAAAACGGTTGATAATATGGAGATAAATCGGTGAGGAGGGATTACTTATTATTAATACAGACTCCATGACTCCTGCGGAAAGAGGAGACGCTATTGCCAATTGAAACCGATAATTCAGAATCCGATGTAGAACAATTAAAAGTTCGGATCGAAGCGTCTAAAATTTTGCAAGTGTATTTAAACATTAAGTGGGGTTATGTTGTTTGATAGATAATCAAGGAAAAGAGGAGACGGAATATGTCAGATTTAAAGCAAAGACTATTAGGGCAATTAGCTGATTCAGTTGTGAATATGGATGAAGATTTGACGGTGGAACTGGCCCAAGAGTATCTGGAAAATAGTTTTGATCCCTATGAAGGCATTAATCAAGGATTAGCACACGGGATGGATCGAGCGGGGGAATTGTACGAAGAGGAAGAATACTTTATTCCTGAGTTGTTGATGTGTTCAGATGCTATGTATGCAGGACTGGGTGTTTTAAGACCCCATTTAAAGCAAGATAAACTTGGGGAAAAACATAAAGTGGTAATTGGGGTTGTCGAAGGTGATACGCATGATATTGGGAAAAATCTCGTTAAAATAATGTTGGAAACCTTGGGCTTTGAGGTGGTCGATTTAGGAAGAGATGTGCCTCCTATAGACTTTGTCGAAAAAGCCAAAGAAATTAATGCAGATCTTATCGCCTTATCAACCTTGATGACAACGACCATGGAAGGTATGAAAGAAGTAATGCAGCTCTTAGAAAGAGATAAATTGCGGGACAAGATCAAAGTTATGATCGGTGGAGGGCCCATCTCAAAAAGTTTCGCCGACAAGATCGGTGCGTATTATGCAGATGATGCCTCTAAGGGGGCTAAATTAGCACATTCTTTGGTACAGGAGGCTCAACAATGATGAAGGATAAAATGAACCCGATCGAAAGAGCTAAAGCCATAGCAAAAGGGGAAACGGCGGATCGCCTCCCCTGCAATCCGAATGTAGCCAATGGGGTTGCTCGGATTTATGGTTGTAAAATATCTGAATTTAATCATAGTGCCAGGGTTATTGCCGATGCTCAAATCGCTTCTTACCGCCGTTTTGGCTATGATGGGGTAAGAATATTCACAGATTTGTTTCCCTGGGCGGAAGCAATGGGAGCGAAAATCAATTTTCCGGCAGACAATACAGCCGACCTGGCTGCTCCAGCTCTTGATGACATCGGCCAAATTGATCGTTTAGAATCAGCCGATCCGTATAAAGATGGTCGTTTGCCTATGCATATAGAAGCTATGAAATATCTCATCGATGAATTAGGAGCAGAAGTCTCTTGTGCAGGAGGACTTGTAGGTCCTTTTACCAATGCGTTTTTTCTATTAGGGATTGAGAAGATGAGCAAGTTACTCTTTACTAATCCAGAGGTCGTTCATCGTGCTTGCCAAGTGTCCTTGGAAACTTGTATCAGATATGCTCAGGCGATCATTGACCTTGGTCTAACCCCAACCATTTCCGAGCCCATGTCGTCCTGCACGATTGTTGGTCCCAAACATTTCCGTGAATTTGGTGAGCCCTATTTAAAAAAGTTGGTGCAATATATTACTTCTAAAGGAAAGCCCGTGACGATGCATATTTGTGGGAAAACCAATAAGATATGGGAGGATATAGTCGCTATGGGTGTAGCTGGATTTAGTGTCGACAATGTCGTAAATCTTCAAAAATGCAAGGAACAGATTGGCGATCGGGTTAAAATACTGGGAAATGTGGACCCTTCTGCTGTGATGTATGCTGGCACTCCTGCCGATGTACGCGAGGCAGTGATTAAATGCGTGCAGCAAGCCTGGGATTCGCCCAAAGGATATGTGATTATGTCAGGCTGTAGTTTACCGGTAGAAACGCCGTTTAGAAACATTGAAGCGATGATGGATGCAGCAAGAGAGATAGGTTATCCTATTGATCCTGAAAAGTTAAATAAAATGATTGACATTTAATTATTTGAATAATTATGGAACATTTAGACTAAGAAAAGCGATGCCTCCTTACCGCATATTTAGGAAAGCTATTAAGAGAGCCTGTTTGATGCGAATCGTGTCCTCGAATCGTTCATCTTTTGCATTATTCGTGATTCTGATCAATGCTTAGGACTTACCAAGATAATGAGATCGGAATGGTAGTAAGCTTTTAAGTACAGGAATAAATCTAATAATCTAGAGA
>DATMYU010000470.1:0-20719 GCA_035560775.1 Desulfosporosinus sp. | reverse complement strand
CTCTTCTTAAGAATAATCTTGGTTAAACCATCAAACTTTGTGTCTATTTTCCAAAACTTAAGCCTCAATAGGCGCCAGCCAGCCAAGACTCGAAAAGAATGTTCGAGTCTTGGCACGCACCATGGATGAGCTGTATTTTTGATAAAGAAAACTTGGCTGGCGCCCACGAAGACACTGTCTTCGCACGTATTAGCCTTCTTGCAGACACTGTCTTCGCACGTGTTATCCTTCTTGTTAGCCGCAGGCGCTGGCCATGGACGGCCGAGTGTCCCTGTAGCCAAGACTTGAACAGGACGTTCGAGGTTAGAGCGCCGCCAAGGATGGCTTGTACGCCGTGATGGCGAGAAGGGACCGCCGGCGGCCGCCTTAGTTGCACTTATGCTTCCAGAAAGTATGTAACTGAAAGTTATACTTTCTGACTAGTACGAGTAAAATAAAGAAGCGGATCATTTTGATCCGCTTCACATTGTTGTTACAGCGAGTTATTTCCGCAGACCGAGTACAGAAATAAGATTACGATAACGGTCAAAATCAACATTTTTCAAATACGTCAATAATGCACGTCTCGAACCAACCATTTTCAAGAGACCTCGACGGGAATGATGGTCTTTCTTATGTGTCTTAAAGTGTTCTGTTAAATACGTAATACGTTCAGTGAGAAGCGCAATTTGTACTTCCGGAGACCCAGTGTCCCCTTCTGTTCGTGCGTGCTTTAGGATAATCTCTTGCTTTCTCTCAGGTGTCATCATAATAAATTCCTCCATTTTTTTGCAATTCCCAACTGCCCAGGTCAACGTCGGAGACTTCGCTAAGCCGAGTCAGTGGGTCAATTAGTTCCATGAATAGTATACACAAAGATAATAATATTGTAAAGGTTGAGTAGGGACACTATTGCTAGTGCCCTCTTGACTGTAGGCCTTATGCCTCTACTCAAGGGTTTCTTTTAAGGCTTGTTTTGCTTCAATCCTGTCTAAATTTAGTTGCTTCACAAGTTCATTTACACCATTGAATTTACGTTCATCACGCAAATATGCTTCAATGTTAACCACAATCTCACGATCGTATAGATCTCCCTCAAAATCAAAGAAATTGACCTCAATTACTGTAGCATACTTGTCATGAAAGGTTGGTTTCTTTCCAATGCTCATCATCCCTGAGACACGTTTACCCTCTAAATAAGCCCAAACCGCATATACTCCATGCTTTGGAATTAGAAAATCGTCTGAAGGAAGAACGTTGGCTGTCGGATAACCAAGCAGACGCCCGCGCTCTTCTCCGTGCACGACTGTCCCACTAAGACGAAACGGGTGCCCAAGCAGAGAGTTGGCTAATTGTACATCCCCCTTAAGTAATGCTTTACGAATACCGCTCGAGGAAATCACCTGAGAACCGATCGTTTGAGCCTGAAGTACACTAACTTCAAATCCATGCTTTAGTCCTAAGGTTTTAATCAACGCAGCATCACCCTTGCCTTGGGCCCCAAATGAATAATTAAATCCAACCACAACATGAATCACCCCGAGAGGAAGAAGAACCTTCTCCACAAACTGTTCCGGGGAAGTGTTTGCCATCTCCTGTGTAAATGGCAAAAGATAAACTGTATGGACCCCCATCTTTTCCAAACAACTCAAACGCTCTTGAGTTGTGGACAATAGCTTTATTCCCCGTTCGGGAAACAACGCCTTTAACGGGTGAGTCTCAAAAATTAAAACGCTAAGTCCCACACCTAAACGTATAGATTGTCCTAATCCCTGCTCAAGCAAACGACGATGTCCCAGATGTACTCCATCGAAATTACCCAAAGCTAGAACACAGGACTCTTTGCAATCGCTAGGCAGACTTGTTTGAACTTGCATGGATTCGACCCTCCTAAATATAGAAAACTTGGCTAGCGCCAAGCCTTCAGGCGCCGGCGATGGCCTTAGTTGCATTTATGGCTTCAGAAAGTTATACTTTCTGACTGGTACATCCGAAAACCTTATGTGGAAAAAGGTTTTCCTCACGCCAAACCCCAATTCCAATCAATTCTCCGTCCTCGATCACCTGAACATAAGACTCAAAACCTTCGCTTGAGCTCTTCACCAGTTCTCGCTTTGTTGGCAAACCATGCCGGAAAGCGTTGGCTCGAACCGCTGATAAGAATACCCTCGGAAGATCTATCCCTGCTGTCAGAGGAAGTAAAAAGGGATAGGATGAATCACGAGCAACCTCTTCTATTTCTTCAAGCGTCCAACTCTCCTGGAGCTGGAAAGGACCGGAACGAACACGCAATAAATAAGACATATGCGCCCCGCAGCCCAATGCCTGTCCTAAATCATGACTTATGGTTCGTATGTATGTTCCTTTTGAGCACTCAATATCCAAGATTGCTCGTGGGAATTCGCCATCATACCATTTTTCAAGTTCTATTTTATAAATGGTAACTTCTCGCGACTTTCTCTCAACCGCTATTCCTTGACGAGCATATTCGTATAGGTGTTTACCCTCTATACGAACAGCCGAATACATGGGAGGGACCTGTGATAATTTACCCGTAAAACTTAGTAAAATCCGTTCTAAGTCGCTCTGTCTCAATTCCGGCGAAGTCACTTGAATCACGTTTCCAAAGGCATCCTGACTATCGGTCGTGATACCAAAAGTCACCTCGACCCGATAAGCTTTCCCTTGCTCTGTAATATATTCTGCTAAACGTGTACCTTTTCCCACACAAAGTGGTAAGACCCCAGCCACCCCAGGATCAAGCGTACCGGTGTGGCCAATTTTTTTGACTTTTAGAATTCTTCTCATCCAAACAACAACATCCGACGATGTCATTCCCGGTGGTTTAAGGACGTTAATGATTCCTTCCAATCTTTAACGCCTCCTCAATCGCCGTGATTAAGATTTGCTTGGCCTCAGACAATGGGAGTTTCAATGAACACCCAGCAGCACGCTGGTGCCCTCCTCCACCGAACCCAGCAGCAATTTCATTGACATTCAGCCAAAGGTTAGAACGTAAGCCCACCTTAATCTCTTGAGCCCCCGCTTCTCTCAATAGCACTGCTACCTCAACGCCCGCAATACTCCGCGCGTGATTTACTAATCCCTCACTCAGTCCCTGTTCAGCCCCACTTTTTTGGAAATCCTCTAAGCTGAGGGTCATGGTGGCTAACTGACCTTCAGCATGGATTTCTAATCCGTTTAGAGAACTTTGAAGTAACTTAATCTGTGCAAGGGGCTTCTGATCAAAAATATTATGATGGATAATTGCCAAATCAATCCCTTTATCCAATAATCCGGCAGTCAAGCGATGCGTGTTCGCAGTCGTATTACTATATTGAAAGCAGCCCGTATCCGTCACAATAGCTGTATAGAGGTTAGTGGCTATATCTCTATCTATCTCGACGCCCAAATAGCTAATGAGCGCTATAGCGACTTCTCCACTCGCGCTTGCTTGGGCATCAACCCAGTTGAAGTGACCGAAATACTCATTCGAGATGTGATGATCTAAGTTAAGTATGGTACTCTCCCCAGAAATTTCAGCCCTTGTAAGGTTAACGCGACGTAGATCCGTACAGTCCACAAACATTAAGGTTTTCTCTACGAGATTAGGAGGTTCCTGTCTTACACGGGATGATCCCGGTAAGAACGCTAAATTTCGTGGCACTGGGTCTGGATTATAGAAGGAGACTTCTTTACCCATTTTCTCCAAGGCCATACCGATTGCCAACATAGTACCAATACAATCTCCATCTGGTGAGACATGGGAGAAAAGCGCCACCGATGGCGCTTTTCTTAGGACGTTTATCATCTCTTTAATTGAGTTACTTTCATTCATGCGATTCATCCTTACCCGTATCGTCGTCGGATACACCAACATCCCGCAACAACTTAGCAATGTGTGCACCATGTTCTATGGATGGATCGTAGACAAAAACGATAGCTGGAACGTGTCGAAGGCGCACGCGCTTCCCGATTTCACAACGCACAAAGCCCGCTGCCCGATTCAACACATCCAAGGATGTTTTCCCTTCATCCTCAGTTCCCAGAACACTAACATACACTTTAGCGTGAGCCAGATCGCCGGCAACCTCTACACTCGTCACCGTTACAAATCCGATCCGAGGATCTTTCAACTCTACGCGAATGAGCTGCGAAACTTCTTCTTTGAGCGTTTCAGCCAACCGATTAGGCCGATATTTTGACATACCTATCCCTCCAGGACACATTTACTAAAGTGTGCGTTTAACTTCTTCCATGATAAACGCTTCAATAACGTCCCCTACTTGGACGTCATTGAACTTTTCAATGCCAAGTCCGCATTCAAAACCCTCTGCAACCTCTTTAACATCATCCTTAAAGCGTCGCAGAGATTCCATAACACCGTCATGAATAACGATACCATCTCGAATGACACGGACTTTAGCCGAACGAACAATCTTTCCTTCTGTAACCATACACCCAGCGACAGTTCCTGCTTTAGGAACTTTAAAGACCTGGCGCACTTCAACTTTACCCAAAACGACTTCTTTAAAGGTCGGATCAAGCAGACCCGTCATTGCCGCTTTAACATCTTCAATGGCATCATATATGACTCGATAGAGACGTAAATCTACGCCCTCAAGTTCAGCAGTTGCCTTCGTATTGGAGTCTGGTCGGACATTAAAGCCAATAATAATGGCGTTTGAAGCTGACGCTAACATGATGTCGTTTTCATTAATAGCACCGACTCCGCCGTGGATTGGGTTGACACGTACCTCGCTCGTCGAAAGCCGGAGAAGTGACTGCCGTAAAGCTTCGACTGACCCTTGTACATCGGCTTTAATAATAATGTTTAACTCTTTGATTTCGCCCTCTTTGATCTTATCAAAAAGGTCTTCTAAACTTACTTTAAAGACGGTTTTTTTAGATTCTTCCACTTTACGTACCGCAGTACGCGCCGAGGTTATTTGGCGAGCCAATTTTTCGTCCGCGACAACATAGAACGTTTCTCCAGCTTGAGGCACTTCGGATAAACCTTGAACTTCAACCGGCGTGGATGGGCCTGCTTTCTTAACACGTCGCCCTTTATCATCCACCATGGCCCGAATTCGACCAAATGCACAACCGGCTACAGCAACATCGCCAATATTAAGTGTACCCTTGGAAACGAGAACGGTAGCAATCGGTCCCTTCCCCTTATCCAATTCGGCCTCAATGACGGTTCCTACTGCTGGACGATTCGGATTTGCCTTAAAATCCCGAACTTCTGCAACAAGCAATATCATTTCAAGAAGTTGTTCAATATTCAATTTAGTTTTTGCGGACACAGGAACGGCAATCGTTTCTCCGCCCCATTCCTCAACCACAAGGCCATACTCGGTCAGACCTTGTTTTACTTTTTCTGGATTTGCATTTTCTCTATCTATTTTATTAATAGCTACAATGATCGGAACCTCTGCTGCCTTAGCATGATTGATTGCTTCGATAGTTTGAGGCATAACTCCATCATCCGCTGCTACCACCAAAACTGCAATATCCGTGACTTGAGCACCGCGGGCACGCATCGCTGTAAAGGCTTCATGTCCAGGTGTATCGAGGAACGTTATTTTTTGTCCTTTAATTTCCACCTGGTACGCCCCTATATGTTGCGTAATCCCTCCAGCTTCTGAATCGGTCACATTCGTCGTACGAATTGCATCCAAGAGTGATGTTTTACCATGATCAACGTGCCCCATCACCGTTACGACTGGTGGACGGAAAACGAGATCTGCCGGATCATCTGTTACATCTACAAAAATATCCATTAATTTCTCGGCTTTTATCTCAACTGTGACACCCATTTCGCCCGCCAGGATTGTAGCCGTTTCCGCATCCAACTCCTGATTGATGGTCGCCATGACTCCCAGGTTCATAAGGTGTTTAATCAGTTCTCCTGCCTTACGGCTCATTTTAGAGGCTAAATCTTGGACCGAAATTGACCCCTGAATCACAATATTTTTGGGGGTCGTATCGCGGACCTCTTTCTTGGGATGCTTTTGAAAACGTCTATGAGGTGCACGTATCGCATTTTCTCGTTCTTTTTCAACTTCTCGTTTCCGTTCATAGGCTTTATCCTGGGCTTTCTTATTCGCCGGCGGCTGCCTTTTGGGCTGCTCGGTAATAGTTGGGGTTGTCGGCGCACCTGCACCAGGCCGCTGAGGCATTCCTGGACGAGCACCCTGCTGCTGTCCTTGGTATCCCGGGCGAGCACCTTGGGGCTGCTGTCCTTGATATCCTGGGCGAGCACCTTGCGGTTGTCCCTGATACCCTGGACGCGGTCCCTGCGATTGTCCCTGATACCCTGGACGTGGTCCCTGCGGTTGTCCTTGATACCCTGGACGCGGTCCCTGCTGCTGTCCCTGATACCCTGGACGCGGTCCCTGCGGTTGTCCTTGATACCCTGGACGTGGCCCTTGCGATTGTCCTTCCATTCCTGGGCGTGGTCCTTGCGGCTGTCCTTGATATCCCGGACGCGGTCCTTGCGGTTGTCCTTGATACCCTGGGCGTGGTCCTTGTGATTGCCCTTCCATTCCTGGACGTGGCCCTTGCGGTTGTCCTTGATATCCTGGACGTGGCCCTTGCGGTTGTCCTTGATATCCTGGGCGTGGTCCTTGCGGTTGTCCTTGATATCCTGGGCGTGGTCCCTGCGGCTGTCCTTGATATCCTGGGCGTGGTCCTTGCGGTTGTCCCTGATATCCTGGGCGTGGTCCCTGCGGCTGTCCTTGATATCCTGGGCGTGGTCCTTGCGGTTGTCCTTGATATCCTGGGCGTGGTCCCTGCGGTTGTCCTTGATATCCTGGGCGTGGTCCTTGCGGTTGTCCTTGATATCCTGGGCGTGGTCCTTGCGGTTGTCCTTCAACGGCTGGACTAGATTCTTTCGCTGGAGTCTCCATCGCTTGACTAGTTTCTTTCGATTGACCAGCTTCTTTCGATTGACTAGTTTCTTTCGATTGACTCGCTATTGCTTGATTAGCTTCTTTCGGCTGTCCTTCTTGACCCGCTTGAGATACATTTAACTTTGGTCCCTCGGTATTATTGTGTTCAGATTGATCCAAATTTATCTCCTTCCCTTTCTGTTGGTCACGTAAACGCTCTGCATCTTTTTGGTCGACCGTACTTAAATGATTTTTTACATCTGTTCCCATTGCCACTAGTTTTGTCATCACTTCTTTACTGCTAAAATTTAATTCTTTTGCTAATTCATGAACACGGATACTCATTTAACCACCCCCACATATTCGACTCCCACATATGCTCCAAGCATCAGCTCCTTGCTAGTAAAATAGCCTTAGCAAACCCTTGATCTAAAACAAGAACTGCTGATCGCGGCGAAAGTCCTATCGCATGTCCGATTTCCAGCTTTGTTCCAGTGATCAGCACTGGTAACTTCAAATCACTAGCCCACTGATCATACTTTTTCTGTGCACCGTGGGCATCCTCCGCAATGACAAGCAGAAAGCCTTTTCCTTTTTTCATCATTGCTTCAACTTGAGCATCTCCGGTAGCAATTTTACTCGCTCGACGGGCAATCCCTATTAATGACTGGATACGTGTATTCACGAAGAACTCTTCCCTTCCAGGTGTGCAAACACTTCAGGATCAACGTCCACACCGAAAGCCTTCCGGAATCGATGCTCTTTAACGGCGGTCTGACAGCAGATTAAGTTAGGACAAAGATATGCGCCACGACCATTCCGTTTTCCAGTGGGATCGAGTTCGACAACTCCCTCTGGAGTTCTAACAATACGCATGAGTTCTTTCTTGGGCTTCATCTGTTGACACCCCAAACACATCCGCATTGGAATTTTGCGTGTCTTCATACCATCACCCCTTCTCTTTCCCCTTTATGTTGACTTCTGCTTCCGTTCTGATGTCCTTCCCTAACTCACCAGGGACCTTCTCTGTTACTTCATTTTCAATATGATCTAACTCAATAGCAAACTCGTCATTCGTTTCATTGTAATCATACTCATTTTCAGCGGGCTGTCTGCTTTCCTCGTATTCCTGATAGTTATCTGTTTCTGCGAATTCATTATATTCCGAGTACTCTTCATATTCGCCGTATTCACCGTAATTTTCATACTCTTCTTGCCCTTGAGGAACGAGGTTTAGATCAACTGCTTGGGATTCACTTTTAATATCAATTTTCCACCCTGTTAGTTTAGCGGCTAAGCGAGCGTTTTGTCCTTCTTTACCGATAGCCAAGGAGAGTTGATAGTCAGGAACCACTACGATAGCAACTTTCTCATTAGGTTTAGGATAAACACCAACAACTTTTGCGGGAGAAAGTGAATTTGCCACGAATTCTTGAGGATCTGTTGAGTAATTTACAATATCAATTTTTTCCCCTTTTAATTCTGTGACAATGGTTCGAACACGAGCTCCCTTTGGCCCAACACAAGCTCCGACCGGATCAACATTTAAGTCACGTGAATAAACGGCGATTTTAGAACGTGCTCCCGCTTCACGAGAAACGCCCTTGATTTCTACGATGCCATCATGGATTTCCGGCACTTCAAGCTCAAATAAACGTTTTATTAGGCCAGGATGTGTCCGGGACAACATGATTTGAGGCCCCTTCGTTGTCTTTTTAACTTCTACCACATACGTTTTGATGCGTTCAAAGGATTGGTAGACCTCACCTGGGATTTGTTCCTGAGCAGGAAGAACAGCTTCAACCTTACCTAAATCGACAATCACATTCTTCTGTTCATAGCGCTGAACAACTCCTGTGACAATGTCCCCTTCACGATTAACGTATTCATCATAAATCATACTGCGCTCGGCTTCCCTAATGCGCTGAACAACAACCTGCTTTGCTGTTTGTGCCGCAATTCGCCCAAACTCACGAGGGGTTACTTCGTATTCCACAATGTCCTCAAGTTGATAATTAGGATCATTTTTATGCGCATCCTCTAAACTAACCTGAGTTCGAGAATCCTCCACGATTTCTACAACGGTTTTGCGAGCGTACACTTTAAACTCCCCTGTTGCTCGATCAATAAGAACTCGGACATTTTGTAATGATCCAAAATTCTTCTTGTATGCGGAAATTAGTGCTGCTTCAATAGCCTCAAAGAGAATTTCCGCAGAAATCCCCCGTCCTTTTTCTAACTCGTGAAGGGCCTCTATGAACTCCATATTCATTTTTCCATTTTCCTCCTTATTCTATTGTAGGTAAAGAAAATTTGGCTAGCGCCAAGCCTTTTGGCGCCGGCGGTCGCCTTAGTTGCACTTATGCCACCCGAAACTTATACTTTCTGATTGGTATAAAGAAAATCTGGTTTGTACCAAGCCATCGGCGCAGGTGGAAACCTTTAGTTGCACCTATACGAAGCCATGCTGTAGCCATGAATGGCGAGAAGGGGCCCGCTCGAAAGTAGTACTTTTTGACTTGGTATAAGCGAAAACTAAAATTCTAATGCTAGGTGAGTTCTTTTCGCCAAAGCGCGCGGAATTGCGATGCGCTTATCCTCATATTCTAAAACGATTTCATCGTTTATCAACCCGACCAAATTCCCCGAAAACTCCTTATACCCTTGGAACGGAGAAGTCGTGTGCACCGTAACCAAACTTCCCTGAAAACGAGTAAAGTCCTCTTCTTTTTTTAGAGGACGTTCCAACCCAGGAGACGACACCTCCAGCATATAGGCCTGTGGAATCGGATTGTTTTGATCAAGCATTTCGCTCACCATATGACTTATCTCTGAACAATCATCCATGTCCACGCCACCGTCTTTATCAATATAAAGGCGCAAATACCAATGTGCACCTTCCCTTATATACTCTACATTCACTAGTTCGAGTCCTTTTTCTCTAACGATTGGCTCTACCAGTAACTCTATCCGATGTTCCATTGTTTCATTCATATTGAACTCGCTCCTTTAACTGCGGTAAAGAACGTACCCTTTATAGTATTATACTTAAACCACGATTTGAACAAACGAAGGAGCGGGCTAGAACCCACTCCTTTCCAACAATCACTACAAATTTCCTTATACTAATATAGCATATCCCCTGGATATCTGCAACTAAAGAAAACTTGGCTAGCGCCAAGCGCAGGCATAGGCGGCCACCTAGTTGCACTTATACCACCCGAAACTTATGTTTTCTGTATAGGTACACAAAAACTAGCATAGTAAAGCTTTCTCTATAATAGTCTTAACTCGCCCCGCGACATCTTCGACAAGTACAAGCTGAGTTTCGCTTGTAGTACGTTCTCTTAATTCGACCTGGCCATTCGCCAGAGTTTTACTCCCGACCGTCACCCGTAAAGGATATCCAACAAGATCTGCATCCTTAAATTTTACGCCGGCGCGTTCATCCCGGTCGTCGATAATCACTTCGGCGCCAAGACGCTGAAGCTCCTGATAGAGTTTATCTGCCGTCTCGACCACTAGAGCATCTTTTGTACTGACTGGTATAATTATACATTGATATGGGGCAATTGGCATCGGCCAGATAATTCCATAATCATCATGATTTTGTTCGATTGCAGCAGCGATTGAACGACTTACGCCAACACCATAACAACCCATGACACAGAACTTTTCTTCCCCGTTCAAGTCTAAATAAGTTGCCCCAAGTGCTTTGCTATACTTTGTTCCTAGCTTAAAAACTTGCCCAACTTCTATTCCCCTAGCCTCTTGAAGAGGCACACCGCACTTTAGGCATGCTTCGCCTGATTCCATCATTCGCAAATCGAGGACCCGATCTATGCGAAACTCTATGCTTGGAACAGCATCTACGAAATGATAATCCGCTTTGTTTGCTCCACAGACAGCTTTTTTCATAAGAGGAACCTCTTCATCCGCAATGACCATAAGCTCAGCAGGCACTTCGACTGGACCCACCGAACCCGGTTGACAGCCTAGAATTTTCACAACAGCCTCAGGCGAGGCAAGTTGGAGCGTAACGAAACCACCCAAAGCATTATTTAATTTTATTTCATTTAATTCGCGGTCTCCACGTAGCAACACCAAGAATAATTTCTCATCTCCTTGATAAAGCAAAGACTTCACAAGGGTCGTCTTCGGTACAGTCAAAAACTCAGCTAGGTCATCAATGGTCTTTACGTTCGGCGTATGTACTAACTTCCGCGGCCCTTCTGGCGAGACATCATCTATAACTTGGGGACGACACTCTGCTTTTTCCAGATTGGCAGCGTAATTGCATTCTGGACAATAGACTACAGCATTTTCTCCTGAATCCGCCAGAACCATAAATTCATGGGTCCCGCCCGTTCCTCCAATAGCTCCAGCATCGGCTTCAACCGGCCGATAAACTAAACCACAACGTGAAAAGATTCGACAATAGGCATCGTACATTTTTTGATAACTTTCATCGAGTCCTGCTTCATCCCGATCAAACGAGTAGAGGTCTTTCATGATAAACTCTCGTCCACGCATCAGGCCAAAGCGAGGACGCCGTTCATCGCGATACTTATTCTGGATTTGATAAAGGAGAAGTGGTAGCTGTTTGTACGAACGAACTTCCCCCCGAATAAGATCTGTGATAATTTCTTCGTGCGTCGGTCCAAGGCAGAACTCTCGATTGTGACGGTCTTTGAGACGAAACAACTCTGCACCGTAGACATCCCAACGCCCGCTTTCTTTCCATAATTCGGCTGGTTGCATGACTGGCATAAGGACTTCTTGCCCACCTTTAGCATTCATCTCTTCGCGAATAATGTTTTCTATCTTCCTTAAAACACGTAATCCCAAAGGCAAATAGGTGTATAGTCCAGACGCAGACTTACGAATTAAACCGGCCCGAACCATCAACTGATGACTGACAACTTCAGCTTCTGCTGGAACCTCGCGAAGTGTTGGATTTAAAAGCTGACTGACACGCATAGTGTTCATTCCTTTCCTTACCTCTCAAATAAGTTATCTTTATAATTTTTAGCAAGTTTCTTATGAGCTCGGACATACTCCTCAATTTCTCGGAGCAGAGCCGGTAGTAATTCATCTTCTGGCAGTCGTGCAACAATCTCTCCCTTACGGAACAGAAGCCCCATCCCTTTACCTCCGGCAATCCCAAAGTCTGCTTCACGGGCTTCTCCTGGGCCATTGACTGCACATCCCATCACTGCAACTTTTAGAGGCTTGTCCAGTGCTGGAAGCTGAGATAACTGCTCATCAACTTTTTCTGCTAACAAGGCCAAGTCAATCTGAGTACGACCACAGGTTGGACAGCTGATTAAATCCACACTGCGCTGTCTTAATCCCAGAACACGCAAAATTTCTAAGGCCACTGGAATCTCTCGAACGGGGTCTCCAGTGAGAGAAACCCGGATTGTATCTCCGATCCCTTCAGAAAGCAGCGCGCCTATCCCTATTGCTGACTTTACTACGCCCGAACGTACCGTCCCTGCCTCAGTTACTCCTAAATGCAGCGGATAATCCACCTCCTCAGCCATCTTGCGATAGGCTTCAATCATCAAGGGAACTGAAGAAGCTTTCAGAGAGACTTTTATGTTATCATATCCCTCCATTTCTAATAAGCGGATATGTCCTAGGGCACTCTCAACCATCCCGCTGGCGGTAGCCCCCCCATACTTTTCTAAAATCTCTTTTTCCAGCGAACCAGCGTTAACACCGATACGGATAGGTATCTGTCGTTCCTTAACAGCACGAATGACCTCTTGGACTTTCCAGCGAGCTCCGATATTCCCTGGGTTTAACCGCAAACCGTGGACCCCTTGTTTAACGGCAAGTAACGCCAAACGATAGTCGAAATGTATATCAGCAATTACGGGGAGTACACTCGTTTCAGCAATCTCTTTTAATGCCACTGCAGCATCTTCATCTAATACTGCCAGGCGCACGATTTCACACCCGGCCGTTGCCAAGGCGCGAATTTGCGCCAATGTTTTAACAACATCACGAGTATCCGTATTGGTCATTGATTGTACAACGATCGGGGCAACACCCCCGATCGTCACGGACCCCACCTGAAGCGACTTGGTCTTCCTTCTTTGTATCATGTCTGCCTCCCTGTTCTCCGTACTTTACCCAGCTTCGACGAACAAGCGCACGACATCCTTGTAAGTAACGGCAATCATTACAACCATAAGCAATACAAAACCCACCAAGTGGATCATATTTTCTTTTTCAGGGTTAAGAGGCTTGCCTCTTAATCCTTCGATCAGAAGGAACACAAGCCTACTTCCATCTAAAGCTGGAATAGGGAACAAATTAAGGAGTCCCAATTGAATGCTTAATACTCCTGTCAAACCCAATAAGTTAGCTAAACCCTGCTGGGCTCCTTCTCCGATGACCTGTGCAATCATGACCGGCCCGCCCAGATCAGCAGGGATCTTCCCGGTTATCATTTGCGTCAAAGTAACCATAATAAACTTTGTAAAATCCAACGTTCGTTCCAACCCAAAACGGGTTGACTGAAGAATAGAAGCATGCATATAGGTAACTTCTGGCGCGATTCCGATCATACCGTACCCCGATTGCGCGTCTTTTTCCGTTTTCACAGACACAATTTGAGGCTGCTTCATGTTGGCTCGTTCTATCGTTAAGCTTAACACTTGGTCAGGTTTAGAATGAATGACTTCTGTCAAACGATTCCAATCCGTCGTTGGTTCCTGGTTCACAGCAAGGATTTTATCTCCCGGCTGAATTCCTGCAGTGGCCGCAGGTTTCCCTTTAACTAATGAGCCAATAAGGTTACTGTTGCTTTGAGACGGAACCCCAAGGTAAGCAAAAACACTTACGAACAAGACTATCGCCAACACAAAGTTCATGATCGGACCTGCTACAATCACGGCCATGCGCTGCCAAACCGGCTTATTCATAAAACTACGTGCATCTTCGATTGGAGCAACTACAGTTTTACCGTTCTCATCGACTTCAGCGTCCATGCCATGAAGTTTAACAAATCCGCCAAGAGGAATGATACGCAACGCATAAAGTGTTTCTTTGCCCTGATAACCCACAATTTTCGGACCAAAACCAAAACTGAACTCGATTACCTTAACCCCAAACCATTTCGCGACCATGTAGTGTCCAAGTTCATGAATCATAACCATGCTTCCAAACACAAAAACAATGGCGAGTGTCGTTAACACTTTATCCACCCCTTTCTTGATGTTCAATGTTCAATGCTTGAATACAGAATGTTTATTTTGAGCACGTGGTTCGAATGCCGTAGCCGTAGTTCATAGTAAAATTATCATGTACTAGACTCGTAGTTCGCGCATCGAACTTCGCAACAGTTCTGTAGCTCGACGTCGTGCCCAGGTGTCCGCATCAAGTATACTTCCCAAATCCATATTGTCTAAGACGTGATGCTCTGAACAAATCTTTTCGACTATTTCTTGAATTCCAAGATAAGTAACTTGCTTTTGAAGGAATGCCAAAACAACAACTTCATTGGCCGCATTCATCACAGCTGGAAGGGTCCCGCCACGTCGTCCTACACGGTAAGCCATAGCCAGAGCAGGGAAAGCTTCCAAATCCGGTTCATGGAAGCTTAACGTCTTCCCTCGAAGGTCAAGGCGTTCAAATGGATTTTTCCAGCGAGTTGGATAACTCAATGCATACTGGATTGGCAGCCGCATATCCGGTCTTCCTAACTGAGCGAGTACTGAGCCATCTTGATATTCCACCATAGAGTGGATCACGCTCTGGGGATGAATGAGGACTTCTATCGCATCATAATCCATATTAAACAAATGGTGTGCTTCGATCACTTCAAGTCCTTTGTTCATCATTGTTGCAGAATCGATGGTAATTTTAGCCCCCATATCCCAGTTGGGATGGCAGAGTGCTTTTTCTAACGTGACAGTTGAGAGTTGCTCCTTGGTCCATCCGAAAAAAGGACCACCTGAGGCCGTCAAAATGATCTTCTCAATGGTGTCAAGATTTTCCTCGAGGCACTGAAAAATTGCCGAATGCTCACTATCCACGGGTAGGACCTTGCACTTCATTTTCCTTGCTGTTGACATAACAAGATCTCCACCAGCAACCAGCGTCTCTTTATTGGCAAGAGCAATATCTTTACCTGCTTTAATAGCGGCAAGAGTCGGTTCTAAACCAATCCGTCCGGAAAGCGCCGTAACCACTGTATCGACTTCCGAAGCGATAACAGAGTTGATAATCCCGTCCATACCCTGGTCTACCTTAATCGGCAAATCTCTTAGCCGACCACGAAGTTCACGGGCAGCATCCTCATTCATCATCACAACTACGGCAGGCCGAAAAAGCCTGGCCTGTTCTTCCATGAGTTTTACACTTTGATCTGCCGCAAGAGCATGAATCTTAAGGCGCCCATCAGTTTGACGGACGACATCTAGGGTTTGACGGCCAATGGAGCCTGTTGACCCCAATAGAGTCAGCGTTTTCAAGTGAATCATCTCTTCCTGCTTTATTACATTAATACAGCTAGTATAGAGTAACCTACTTCTGGTGGAGTGTTAACTCATCTGAAGATAAGGTTATCTTATCCGGTGCTTAGCACCTTAGTGGCCACTTAAGAAGTGGGAGACTTAGTGCTTGTATTCCTTTTACTTTGGAGCTCCAAAAATTCCAGCTTTTCGTAATGCTTCATAACTAATAACCAGTGCCGGTCCCGCTATAAGACCTATACCACCTAACAACTGAAGTCCCACATACATCGAAATGAGCGTCGGAAGCGGCTGTAACCCAATCCCATTCGACAAAACTTTAGGCTCTAAAAACTGACGTACTGTAACAGTAATGATCCACATCACCAATAGTTTCAAAGCTTCAGCTAGAGATCCCATAATAATAAGCCCGACAATCCAAGGCACAAACAGCATACCTGTACCCACAATTGGCACTATATCCAAAAGCCCCGCCAATACGCCCAACGTGACAGCATAACGATTTCCGATAAGAAGCAAACCGCCGATGGTTGAAAACGCCGTGACAGAAACTAAAATTGCTTGCGCCCGCAAATATCCCACGATGGCCGCTCCCAAATCCGCACTGACCGCTTTAGCACTGACGTGCCAACGGCTTGGAAACAGGTTAGTAATAAACTGTTTTACATTTGGATAAGTTGAGCTCATAAGCAAGGTAGCCACAATGGACACCACAAGAACGATAAACACACCTGGTAAGGCGGTCAGAAAACCAAGTAAAATGGTACTCCCCGATTTGGCCCATTCCTGGAGCGTTCTTGCCAGGCTTTCCGTCGATGCAAATAGAGTATTTTGAACTTGAGGGTTTACTTTTACAAACTTTTCGACCGTATCGACTTGTTTTGTCACAAGATCCACAAGATAACTATAATCAGGGAAGGCAACTGCTAACTCCGATAATTCTGTATAAAGACGGGCAACAATTAAAAAGATAAAAAGGCTCAATCCCGCAAGTGCTAAAATGAGGGCTAGTATCGATGCATACGTTCGACGAATCCGAATGCCTCGTATCAGTCGCACAACGAGCGGTTCAAGTAAGAAAGCAAGCAGAAGCGCGATAATAAACGGCAAAAAGGCGCTAAACGCTTTACGAATGACCTCACCAAAAACAGGCAAAAAGTCTTGGAAAAAGTAAGTAAAGACTTTGAGCAGGACAAGAGCAAAAGTCACCATCGCAAGCCTATTCAAACTTACCCACAAATTGTTTTTCTGGTGGATTGTCAACTCTTTCACCTCACTATAAATATGACCCCATAATATACTAAGGGCAGGGCAAAAATAAGGCTGTCAAAGCGATCCAATATCCCCCCATGCCCAGGAATAAGCTTACCAGAATCTTTAACCCCTGCGCTGCGTTTTAATGCCGACTCAAATAAATCACCAACTTGTGCGCTGATTCCAATGACAACTCCTAATATTATGTACGGAATCCAGGAGACAGAACCATCGAAGCGCCAGAATACGAAAGCCGCTATAATACTAAACAATAATCCGCCAAGCGACCCTTCCACAGTTTTCTTGGGACTAACCTGAGGCGCTAAAAGATGGCGTCCAAATTGCCTCCCTATAAGGTATGCTCCTGTATCCGAAGCCCATACCAATAAAACTGCAAAAAACGTCCACTCTATCCCATTCGGAAGCTGTCGAAGTAAATAAAGATAGGATAATAAGGCCGTATAAAGAATTGCTAATAGATTAAAGCTTGCTTCTGGAAGCAAAGTCTTTGGATAAGTCAACGCAAGCCGTCCCAGTCCAATTAAAAGCCAAAAGACAATAGCTGGCAGCATCCAGTCTTTACCGCCTATGAATAGGCTAATTAGCCAAACAACCGCAACAAATGTTGAGAGTTTATACCAAGCGTGCATACCCATATGCTCGCCAATTTGCAAAAATTCTCGTAAAGCCAATATGGTCAACGCCGTAAGTAAAAACGCAGTATAGGGTCCACCCAAATATATTAATCCCAAAAAAAGTGGGGCACCAATCGCTGCGCTGAGTAATCTTATAAGCATGTGCGACTCCTCAATTTGTATGTATTCCACCAAAACGGCGATCCCGTTTCTGGTAAGCTTTAATCGCTTCCAATAAAGCCTCTTTTCCAAAATCAGGCCAAAGCTCTTTCACTACTACTATTTCAGTATAGGCCAGTTGCCAGAGTAAAAAGTTGCTTAATCTTATTTCACCTGAAGTTCGAATAAGTAAATCTGGATCCGGTAAGCCGCTTGTGTAGAGTGCATTATTGAAGCATTCTTCATCTATCTCCTCAATTTTCAACTTCCCAGACAAGACATCATTACTTAATTTCTTGACAGCCTCTATAATCTCTAATCGCCCACCATAATTCAAGGCAAGATTAAGAATTAGGCCTGTATTGTTCCGAGTACTCTCTATCGCATGCTCTAATTCATGCTGCGCTTCCCTAGGAAGGTCAGCAATCCCTCCCATAGTCCGAAGGACCACATTATTTTGGTGAAGCTCATTAAGCTCTTTTCTCAGGTACTCAGTAAGCAAGGTCATGAGCACGCCCACTTCATCTTTAGGTCTCCGCCAGTTTTCCGTAGAAAAGGCATACACCGTCAAAACCTCAATCCCAAGTCCAGAACACGTCTTAACAACCTTTCGTAACGCCTCTACACCTGCTCGGTGCCCCATCGAACGAGGAAGCGCTCGTTTCTGAGCCCAGCGCCCGTTTCCATCCATAATAATAGCGATATGACGAGGGAGGCGGTCCATAGCAACCTTGTCCTCTATATTCACTTTATTTCGTTTCCAAGGTTTGAACCACATCATTCCACCCCCTTATTCGATATTCGTAGTTCGATATTTGTGGTTCGATATCCAAACATCAGACTTCGAACTACGAATATCGAATATCTAACAACGAATAGACCCCCATAATCGTTGTTCAATATTCGAAACTCATTGTTCGACAAATAAATTTCGAACTACGAATATCGAACAACGAACCACAAACATTTTCAGGGGGTCGAACGCTGCGCAGGCGAATATTTTTCATGTGCTAATATAACGTCCACGCGGTCATCAAATTCTCTGACACGGACAACTCTATAACTTCCCCACGATTCCATTCTACCATGAGGATGCGTAATTTGGAAAGCGTAGGGTTTACCCACGCATTCAATCTCAAACTTAACCTCATCCCAGTTTCGACCGAGCCAGGAATGTATCATACTTCCGTTATTTCGCTTTCCTTGGTCTCCATCACATGCTCAATTTCTTTGATAATTTTGTCCGTCATCTTCTGGACATCCTCTTGGGCCCGCTTGATTTCATCTTCGGAGGCCTCATGATCTTTCTCCAATTTCTTAAGCTTATCATTGACATCTCGACGCACGTTACGGACCGCAACACGCGCTTCTTCCGCCTCTTTTTTGACTTTTTTAACCAGTTCTAACCGTCGTTCAGCCGTAAGTTGGGGAATGTTCAGACGAATCACTATACCATCACTGGACGGATTAAGCCCTAGATCTGATTTCATGATTGCTTTTTCGATGGCCGGAAGAATGGCCTTGTCCCAAGACTGGATCACAATCATTCTTGGTTCGGGCGCAGAGATATTCGCAAGTTGGCTAATAGGAGTAGGAGTCCCATAGTATTCAACCATAACCTTGTCTAAGACGCTAGGATTTGCACGGCCTGCGCGAATCGTCGCATACTCTCTACGTAATGCGTCAACCCCTTTATGCATCCGCTCTTCCGCGTCTTTAATTACCTCGGTAATCATTAACTATCCCTCCCTACATAAGTTCCAATGGATTCGCCCATGACAACTCGGCGAATGTTACCCTCTCTAGTAAGGTCAAAAACTATCACAGGAATATTATTATCCATACAAAGTGAAGTCGCTGTGGAATCCATCACCCCAAGTCCCTTGCTCAGAACATCTAGATAACTTAAGCGCTCAAACTTCTTCGCTTGAGGATTCTTAAGCGGATCAGAATCGTAAACCCCATCCACCCGCTTAGCCATTAAAATGACGTCTGCCTCGATCTCAGCCGCTCTTAAAGCAGCCGTTGTATCCGTCGAAAAGTATGGATTACCTGTTCCAGCCGCAAAAATTACAATACGTCCTTTTTCCATATGGCGAATCGCTCGCCGCCGGATATAAGGCTCGGCAACTTGACGCATTTCGATTGCTGATAAGACACGGGTAACGGACCCGGCCTTTTCCAAGGCATCCTGCAAGGCCAAAGCATTCATCACCGTCGCTAACATACCCATGTAATCGGCCTGTGCACGGTCCATACCTTGAGCACTTCCCGCAATGCCACGCCATATGTTTCCGCCACCAACAACAAGGCAAACCTCAATCCCCATACCTCGAATTTCGGCCACCTGTTTAGCTACGGTAACCAGCATATTATGTTGAAGTCCAAAGCCTTGAGTACCCGCAAGTGCTTCCCCACTTATTTTAAGAACTATTCGACTATACCGCGGTTTTTGCATGGATTAACCTCCATCAGTCTAATTCTACATTGAGATTAAAAAATCCTCTCACATTCGAAAAAGAGAACACCGGGGGTGTTCTCTAAATAAGTTGTGTAGATTTTGGGCAAAACTTATCGATTCATTTCTTTCATAACATCCGCTGCGAAATCATCTTGTCGTTTTTCGATACCTGCGCCTAACTCATAGCGAGTAAAGCGACGAATTACAATGCGTTCACCAATTTTGGCTGTTTTATCAAGGACCAAATCGCGCACACTCTTATCTGGATCTTTAACAAACGATTGTTCCATTAAACAAACTTCTTTATAGAACTTTTCAATTCGGCCTTCAACCATTTTTTCAATAATTTTTTCAGGTTTTCCTTCATTTAAAGCTTGAGCTTTTAAGATATCCCTCTCATGTTGGAGCACTGCCGCGGGCACATCTTCTTTGGCCAAATATTGCGGGTTCGCCGCTGCAATATGCAACATAATATCGTGCACTAACGCTTTAAATTCATCTCCACGAGCCACAAAGTCTGTTTCGCAGTTCACTTCGAGGAGCACACCAATTCGCCCACCGCCATGAATATAGGACTCAACAGTCCCTTCGGCTGCAACACGCCCTTCCTTTTTGGCGGCGGCTGCTAATCCTTTCTCACGCAAAAAATCACAGGCCTTTTCCACATCACAATTACACTGTGTAAGTGCCTTTTTACAATCCATCATACCTGCGCCGGTACGTTCCCGGAGCTCTTTAACTTGAGCTGCGCTTACGTCTGCCATAGTTATCCCTCCAAATCATATGTAGCTCATCGCTAACATAAGAGAATTTCTTAAATCACCAACAGTTATATTTTTTGACTAGTAT
>DATMYU010000469.1:0-2150 GCA_035560775.1 Desulfosporosinus sp. | reverse complement strand
GTGCGATTATAGCTCAGTCAGTCGGGGGGTATCGACGTTGAGAGTTGTCGAAAATCTGTGTCATGTCGGGGTGAAAAGTGACTGAAGTGAATGTCGTTATATAATGGTTGGAAGTATTTCGCTGACCTCGTTTACTTACGTTCCCTTGTCTTACGTACTTGGAATCTGAGGGAATTTCTGTAGAGGATATAAGCGATTTGGAAAAGGCTGTCAGGTATGACCCCGAGCCATCAAAAAGAGGACAGCCGTTCGGTGACCGAGTGAGTGAATGGATAGGAAAAATGGTTGGTAAGGCCGCCGCAGGTTCATGGGATATCAGTGTATCATTAGCGGGGAACTTGCTTTCTTCAGCCATGACACAGTATTATGGCATTTAATCACCAAGCCAAAAAAGCGGCATCCATGAAGAAACGTAAAATACGCCTGCAAGGGCTTTTCCAGTTAGCAAATGCTCAGGAGGCTTATGGTGAGCTTTTGATAAAAGGGAGAAAATCAATATTGACTCTGACAAGTCAATCCGAATTGCCATCAATGAGTGACGAGAATGTATTGCATGGCAAAACAGTTGATGCAAAAAAGGTGTCGTGCATTTACTGTGAGATCTTATCTCAAAGTAATAACTGGGCATATAATGAGTTCACTCATCATTTGGCTTATCTATTTCCTCACTTTGTAACGGTTGGCCACGAGCATATTGATCCTGCTTTATCTGTAGTGCATAGCATTGAGTTCACAGTTGATGATCTCCGATATTTATTCTATGATTTCGATGCATTTGGTAGTGTCTCTGCTGCTAATGACATCATTGGTCCAGTGCTTGTCGCCGCGAACAGAACGCGAAAGATAGAGACAGGCGACCATCCTATGGTTGCATATTTCGCAGGAAAATTGAATGTTATCGAGGTTGAAACGGAAATCGGGAAAATGATTGTCTGGCGTCAGTTAGCCAGCAATACAGGAGGACCGAAAGGGATTTCCATTAAGAATCGAATAGTGGTAACACTTGAAATGGAAACTCCCGTTACGTTTGAGAAGGCAATTGATAGGATGACTGTGATTACTCGTTTCCTATCGATGATGGCAGGTAGACGACAGATAGGTTATGACATAAAACTGAGAACATCAACTGATGCAGATCAATCGCACCGATTAATATCAGCTTACTGGACATCATCGCCGAAAGCATATAAATCCCAAACCGAAAACTTCAAACCAGATATAAGATCAGTACCTATCAATCCGATTAATGACCCAAGTGAATTCTCGATGGTCTTTAAAGATTGGGTTTGCCGGGATGCTAACTGGCGGATTCCTCGTATTCGCTATGAGAATTGTTTAAGCAACGGCGATTACTATGATACAAATCGCCTTATTGCTGCAGCAAACTCGTTTGATATCCTGCCTCCAAATGCTGTCCCTAGAGAAATACCTCTTTCGGATGATCTTACTATTTCTCGGAATGAATGTTTGAAAATTATAAAGCGTTGCCCGCACAGCTATGAACGTGATAGCGCCATACAGGCACTAAAAAGAATGGGCAAGCCGTCCCTAAAAAGGAAGATTCTACATCGTGCGGCAATGTTAAAAGAACGTTTTTATCCAGAATTCAATGAAATTGAGACTGTTATTGATCTTGCTGTAAAATGTAGAAACTACTTTGTACATGGTCCGAGCGATGATTTTAATTTTACTGCCGTTGAGCCATTTCAAAGTTTTTTTACCAATACTCTTGAGTTTGTTTTTGCTGCATCTGACTTGATAGATGCTGGGTGGGACGCCTCAAAGTGGAGTAAAAAATCATTACTGCCTTCGGGACATTCGTTCGCACGTTTCATAGACGAATATCGCCATGCATTACCTGAATTGAAACGTTCTTCGAAAACTTCGTTGTAATTTAATTGCGATTTACACCATCACAGCGATATCTCAAAAAACGGTCGTTTGATGAGACGCCGAAAAAGGGTGCAAAACACCCCTCTTTTTGGGTCTTTTATGTCTTAGGAACAAAGATGTAGGAACAAAGATGGGACGCTCTTTATTATTTGTATGAGAGAAAATGGCGGGCGGCGTTTGCTTCGAGTGTTTATGGGGAGAGATCAGATGTGAAGTCCATGCGATGAGAGCCCTGTCTGTAGGGGTGAAAAGTGACT
>DATMYU010000468.1:0-3618 GCA_035560775.1 Desulfosporosinus sp. | reverse complement strand
GCATTTCATTAATATAACAAGAATATCCAGGTTGATTCCGGAAGTAGTCCCTTCTGAAGAGGAGTTATTTGGTTCGTATTGGACCAAATATAGTCGCTAAAATAAGGAGGCGAGAAAAATGAAGTTGTTTGAATATCAAGCGAAAGAATTGTTTGCAGAACACAGAATTCCTGTTCCAGCCAGCATTCTCATAAGTGGTATTAGTGAACTGGAAAAAGCTTTAGAAGAGATTGGTCTTCCCTGTGTACTCAAAGCGCAAGTTTTACAAGGCGGTCGTGGTAAAGCCGGACTGGTGAAACTTGTCAGGACGAAAGAAGAGGCAATTACAGAAGCTCTACGTATCTTGAACGTTACGGATAAGAAACTTTTGGTTGAAGGTGCAGTTCTGTTCGAAAAGGAGATGTATTTGGCTATCACGGTTGATCCAGTAAGCGGATCGGCACTTGTCATGGCTTGCCTCGAAGGTGGGGTAGAGATTGAGGAGATAGCTCGTACAAAACCAGAAAAGATTATTAAGGAAAAGGTCGATACTTTTTGGGGTCTGATGCCGTTCCAAGCTAGTAACGTCATGTACGCTCTGGGACTTGACAAGAAGCAGGCTGCAGAAGGCAGTAAAATCCTTCTTAAGCTTTATGAGCTGTTTGTAGAAAACGATGCCGAACTCGTGGAAATTAATCCGTTGATGATTCTTAAAGACGGTACTATGGTTGCTGCAGACGGAAAGGTCAATATTGACGATAATGCCTTATTTAAACATAGCCAATACTCCATCACGCGAGATCATTTCAAAAATGATTTGGAATATGAAGCAGCCCAGGATGGGATTCCCTATATTCAATTTGAGGGGGATATTGGTTTAATGGTTGCCGGAGCAGGTCTGGCCAACGTAGTCTATGATTTGATCAGTTATTATGGCGGGACAGTCGCAAACTATCTTGAATTTGGCGGTCCGAACTATCATAAAGCAAAGAAATGTATGAAGATGATGTTGGATAATAAACCAAAGTGCATCCTAATTGCAACCTTTGGCACGATTGCTCGTGCCGATGTTATGGCCCAAGGAATCGTTGATGCTGTTAGAGAGTTAAAGCCGGATATTCCGATCGTGGCAGTTATTCGTGGTACGGGTGAGGTAGAGGCTCAGGAACTGCTTAGGAGTGTTGGCTTGAACCCTCTCGATGATACCGAGGAGGCTGTTAAGAAAGTAGTAGAGTTAGCAGGAGGTGGCTCCAAATGAGTATTATCCTTGATTCTAGCACTAGAGTGCTTATCCAAGGTATCACAGGTAAAGAGGGTAGTTTTTGGGCTAAGCACATGAAAGACTATGGGACTAATGTGGTCGTTGGCGTTACTCCAGGAAAAGAGGGCCAGGAAGTTGACGGGGTACCCGTTTATCACACAGTTCGACGGGCTATTGAAATGCATCAAGCAGACGCATCGCTACTTTTTGTCCCACCGCATTTTGCCAAAGGTGCAATATTTGAGGCTTTGGACTCTGGGATTAAGATAATTGTTGTTACGGCTGAGGGGATTCCTCTCCATGAGATGGTCCAAATCCGTAAAGCTGCTCTTTCGATGGGTGCTATGGTTATCGGGGGGAATACGACAGGTATCATCTCCACTGGTAAAGCCATGATGGGTTTCTTCCCCTATTGGTTGGAGAGGGTTTATAAACCGGGTCGCATTGGCGTAATGACCAGGAGCGGGTCCTTAACCAACGAGGTTACGGCAGAAATTATCAAGGCTGGCTTTGGTTCAAGCTCCGTCATCGGTGTGGGTGGAGATCCCGTGCCTTTTACACGTTTTGCTGAAATCTTACCATTCTTTGAAAAGGACCCTGATACGGATGCAGTTGTTATGATCGGAGAAATCGGTGGGACAATGGAAGAGGAAGTTGCAGAAGCCATTGAAAATGGTATCTATACTAAGCCTATGATCGGCTTTATGGGCGGAAGAACGGCTCCCAAAGGACAAAAGATGGGCCATGCGGGAGCAATTATAACAGCTGGCAAAGGAACAGTAGCAGACAAAGTCGAAGCATTGACCGCCGCTGGTGCACTTGTGGCCGATCGCCCAAGCATGATTGGGAAATTGCTTAATTCCGTTCTTTGAAAAAGCACCTGCTATTCTATCAATGATACGATGTAGTGCTGTTAGTGTTAGTAAGTCATAAGTCTCTGAGGCCTAAGCTTCTGCGTTGAAATAAACCCTGTATGGGAAACCGATTGTAGAAAAGCCGTTGTATATGAATATATTCACAGGGTTGTAGAGCAAGAGAGTCTTAATGCATAACTTCATCATTTGATAGTTCATATTGCATTTAGGAGGAATTATTAATGACAAAAGGCAAGAAGTATTATCTACTCGCCCTTATTTGTCTGCTATTTCTGATTTCCTATTTAGACAGAGTTATTATCTCAATCACTGCTCCCTCAATGATGAAAGAGTTCAAGTTTGATGCTGGCACAATGGGATTGATTTTCTCTGCTTTTGCTTATCCTTATGCTCTGCTGCAAATGGTTGGTGGGTCCTTAGGGGATAAGTTTGGACCCCGTAAAGTATTAACAGGTTTAATGGCTTGGTGGTCTATATTTTGCATCTTTACAGGACAGGCCTGGAACTTTATTTCTCTTTTTGTTTACCGCTTAGCCTTTGGGTTAGGTGAGGCAGGAGGTTTTCCTGTTGCCACCAGAGCTCTGCGAGGCACATTTGGACAGGAAAGCAATGGATTTTTGCAAGGATTGACTCATGCAGCTTCTCGTTTCGGTGGCGCGGTCGCTCCGCCAATAGTCGTGTTCGTTATGGTTAAATGGGACTGGAGAGCACCTTTCTACCTTTTAGGAGCCATTGGGTTAGTATGGGCCATTCTCTTCTGGTTTTCCTTTCGTGAGGAAGCAACAGATGGTGAAGCGAAAAAAGTTGAAAAGTTGCCTTGGAAGCGATTGCTGAGCAGCAAAAATATGTGGATGCTGGTATTTACGGATTTCTGTTACGGATATAGCTTATGGATATACTTAACTTGGATGCCCACATACCTGACTGGAGAAAGACATTTTAGCATTATCAAAATGGGTTTCTATGCATCACTTCCGCTAACCTTGGGTATTTTCGGAGATCTTCTCGGTGGTTGGGTTTCTGACTGGATGTATAAAGTTAAAGGTGATTTGAAGCTTGCTCGTCGTCTTCCGATTGCCGTTGCCTTCCCCATGGCTAGCGTGCTAGTCTGGTTCGGTTTAAATGCGATCACTGGTGTAGCCGCAGTCTGGTATTTAGCCGGAGCATTCTTCTTCCTTGAACTTGCTAATGCCAATCTCTGGGCTACTGCCATGGATGTTGGAGGCAAAAAATACTCTGGTACTACTTCCGGTATGATGAATACTGGGTTCGGCGTAGCTGGTATTATCAGCCCCATGGTATTTGGTTATCTTCTGAAATATACAGGCTCCTGGAGTTATCCATTTTATGTTGGAGCTGGATTGTTATTGCTGGGCACAGTCGCAATATTCTTTGTAGATCCGACAAAGAGCTTGGATTCAGGGGAACTTCCAATTCATCAGGGTGGAGTTAACGTTTCCAAATAATATCATGTAGTTGGATTGTTTAAGGAGGGGCTTAATA
>DATMYU010000467.1:0-30251 GCA_035560775.1 Desulfosporosinus sp. | reverse complement strand
CCAATTCTGTGATTGGATTGTATTGTATAAATCTTGTTGTGCCTTGGCATTACCCATTGCAAGAACAGTAGCCGCATCAGCCATTTTTAGAACTCTCAGATTAGCAGCGAATACGAGATTCGCGATATTCCACGATGTGTTATCTCTTTTCTTGAGTTCATCATAGACGTGTTCTATTTCCGATGCTCCCCAATAGACTTCAGCTTGTCTCTCCCAAAAGGGTAGCTCTCTGCCGGTAAAGCGCAGTAGGCGACTATGGTGTATTTTAATGGATCCCTGAATCGTTTCACTACTTACTTGATACATCTCAGGAAGACCGAATTCAGGGTCTGAGGGGTCCGTAACAAGACCATTTTGTGGATATATCCCTGACCATCGATCAACAACTATGAGCCCTTTAAATGATCCAGGCATAATCATGTCGTAGTCCAACGGCTGTTCAAGAATACCTTCGTGTCCTGCGATCATGATAATAGCTGCGGCCCCTCCATAGAGGCGTCCCCACTTCATACCCTCGAGTATCTTCCGCCTTACTCCAGTTTGTCTCTCCATTCTTTGTAAACGATCAATATCTTCGGGACGCATTTGCCCTAATAGCGAATACCAGTTTTTACACATATCTTCCGGAATAACGTCGATGATCCGACGCACGATCCAGTGACTTCGGTACATACTGTTCATAAGTTGATAATTTTGCGTTAGCCGGGTCATGGGATACTCGGCTCCTTCATTGAGACTAGGTGTCCCATTTCCCATACGCGCCAAGGCGTTCATGAAAGCGTCTAGGGTTTGTACGTCAAGAACTTTAGTGTCGGCTGTTTTTACTTTCTGTAGAGGTTGCGGTCTGGGTTGTTGGCGTGGATGTTTTTTTCTCAACTCACTAACCTCCAAGGTTTTATCTTCGTCTTGACATAATACCTGAGAGCATTCGGGCAGTTATCCTTGATCTTAAGTGGTTTTTCTTCACCACGTTCAGATGCTTTCTCATCCCAAACGTAACCCTTAATTTCTTTTTGGGTGTTGGTGCAACTAACGTGAACTTTTATCAATCGTCTTGAAATCATGGCGGCGGTCATTCGTATTCCGTCATTACTCGTTAATTCGTCGATAGCATCTCTCACCCTATAGCCTCTCTGGCGCAATTCGGCTTTAAAACTAGCCGCCTCAACATGAAGTATGACGTCATCTGGAGGATCCACCCCGATAAACGTTTCTATGTCCTCCGCGTACTCGTGATCGGCCTTTTGTATCCCGCGTTCATGCGAATCCCAATAATATTCCTTCATAACCCAAAGGGTGCGTCCATCGTCGTAAATATCAAGGAATACCATTGGTGTTGCAGTACCATGACTAACAGCAATAGACCTGCTGCACATCCATTTAAATTCAACGGGAAGCATGTCATCATCAAAGGTATTTTTCTCATCGCTCCATGCTGCGAAGATGGGCATAACTGTCATTTTCAGGACTAAAGATAAGCCCATCTCTAATCCGTCAGGCCCGTCATCGTGCGCTGCTTTAGGCCAGTTTTCTAACTGCTCAACTAACAGCGCCTGAGAACGATCGAATTTTGCATAGCCATTGTTAACCGTTGGTTGCATGGATTGAATGCGCAATTCTTTATTACTGATCGTTTTAACTTCCCTTATGTTCAGGTAGATTCCACGTTCAGCGCTTCGTTTGGCGAGCTCATCTTTGAAAAACTGTTGAAATTGCACGGTCTCCACTGCGAACTCTTTATAGTTCCATCGTTCGTGCTGTTCAAAAATAGCCTCAATGATTTTATCAGGATGCATCCTTTTGATAACTGCATCTAGGACATAAATAAAACCTGTGGTCATATGTTTCCCAATAGTTAGGATTGCTGAATAGTCAGCCCTAGTAGTTTTACCCATGGAAGGGTCAACGGCTCCGACAATGTACATTTCATCGAGAGGAGGGAGCGTGTCGTAGTATTGACACTTGAAGAGTCTGTCCTCAGGGTTAATAGGTTCGTTTTGTAACTCAGAGTTAAAACTTGCTTCACCCTCCGTAACCCTGACTAACATCAAGTCGTAGTAACTCTGTTTTTCTGGCCAGAGCACTTTTGTTCCAGCTGTCATATCTTCTTTATGGCTATTAAAAAAACCTAACGCGTCATTCATACGGTTAGGTCTGGATAAATCTGTTATGATAGTTTCCCATTCATCCCAAAGCTCGTAGGCTTCAGAGAAAGCATTTACCGCCCGATTGATTGTTGGTTTCCATGCTGGATTTTTCAAGGCCCACATAAAAAGGCTGTCGTAGTGAATAATGGTTCCAACATAAACAAAGTCAGTATAAGAGTCACCAAGTTTAAGAATAACCTTTGTAAACCAGTTTTTTAGTTTGGTGCGCTGTTCTGGTGTAGCTGTGTTTTCGTCATTCTCAAGGTCATCTAAGAGGATTAAGTCTGGCCTAAATGCTCCATGCCTTCGACCACGGATCTTCTGTCCAGAACCAGCACATTCCAATTTGATCCCAGTCTTAGTGACGCATTCAATACTGTTCCAGGGGTTTCCCACGATATTACCAAAGTCCTCAAGTATGCGGTCGTTGCCTTCGAGTTCGCCTTGAATATCGGTTAAGAATTCGCTAGATTGACTTGACGTATCCGAGATCAAGAAGATGTAATGCTTTTTCTGATAAAGAACATTGTAAAGGGGGAAGATGAGCGTTGATCGGGTAGACTTCGAATAACCACGTGGTGCAGCCTCTGCCCGTTTGTGGCCTCCTGGATTATCGGCAATAACTTGGAGTTCTTTATATCCCTGGCTATGAAAGGATGGCATATCACGAAACAGACGGTTAGGGAAGTAAGCGCGAGCGAAGTATTCCATATCGAGTTCGGCAAGTTGCCGGCGAAGTCCATCAGGGCCAGTTAGCGGTTTTTCCATTTGTTCATCAACTTGAGCCGGAGTAAATTGCTTTGAAAGATAGTCGTTGAGTAGTTGCGCTTCCCATCGTTCCATTGCGTGATGCACCTCCTTTCTGCGTCAACCGCGTTAGAATTTAGAGATTTGATAATACGTTTAGGACTTTAGCTAACTCTGTTGCTATTTCTGCGCATTCCATAGCTTCTGAAAAATTATTGTTTTCGAGAAGCTTGTCAACTTTTTCAAGTGTTTTTTGGATGAGGGAATTTAGTGTGGATTCCATGGTATGTCCTCCTTGATATTTTTATATTTGTTCACTCATTTTAATTAGGGCTTGACCGAGTTGAATGGCTTCTTGCTTAGTAAAATTCATTGTAATCCTTTCCCCGCAGCAAGAAGTTCCGATACGAATATTGACGCTACCATCCGAGCAATGTGTAGCGTCAAGCTGATAGCCATTGGTAATATGGCCTATTTGTATATTCTCTATTTCGCCATTCTCCTCTTTGGCATTGTAGATGGCGTCGATATAATTAGTTAGGTCCGTAGGGGAAAATATTTTAATCGTTAGGTTTTTTTCTAAAAGTTCTTTTACTGCATGGGCTTTATTTACTGCCCTGTAAGTTATTTTGATATCAGACATTATTCTCACTTCCTTTAAGGTTTTGGGATTCTAAAATTTGGCCGAAAAATGTGTTTGAGAGTACTGCAACTTTACCCCTATTTTTTTCTATTCTGCCTTACGACCCCGGTGGGGTAGAGGGTAGCTATGACCCTTCGCAATGTACTCCACACGTGGATTATTACCCGAAAACGTCCATATTTTTTCAATCAAACTACATAGTAAAATGAAGCAATCACGAGTAATAAAGAGATCGTAATTTTACTTAAAACACGTAAACTAAGGCGTTATTTTCTCGTTTGAAAAACACCAAAACCGTCCAATACGGACGAATACGGTCATATATCATGGTTTGGAATAATAGCTACTTTACATAGTGCTAATTATCGGACCCAACTCCTACACATCCTCATTATTTCCTTCGGCCTCCTTTAACTGCTTCAGCGTATTCACGCCACCAGGCGTGGGAGGAATAACGTTTACATCGTTACGAATACGCTCTTGATACTTCTCCGGCTTTGCGCCCTTGAGCAAGAAGATCAGCAACGTGTCACTATACTCAGTAGTGACTCCACATTGCTCACCCTGATACCACACAGGCTTCTGAGTACCCTCTACGGCTCTGCGCCTAGCTTCTTGTTCTAATCGTTCACCGGCTTGCTCATAAGCTGCCTCAGTCGCTTTAGCATAGAGTAAGTCTTTCTTTACCCATTCGTAATGCGTTCCCCTCTCTATCCCTGCAATCTCAGCAGCCCTCGTTATTGTTCCGCACTCAGCATAAGCTGCGAGGAAAGCCCTTTTTTTGGGATGTTCGATTTCGTACTTAGCAGCTATACTATTTTCCATTTATCATCACCTCAAAAGGATTACTACTATATTTTCCTACCCCCGCCTTATCTGCCTAATCCCTCCACTAGACCGCCGATATCCATCATGGCGCATCAGGTTCTCGGTCTCTCTAAACCTAGCCATAAGAAGCTTCTCATCTTTGCATCTCGTCCATCCCCAGTAAGTACAGTTTGGGCAGTTAACCTTACCCTCAGGATCAATTGCATTAAAGTGCCAGCACTTAGGATCCTCCACTACAATCACCGCCTTATAGGCATAGAAAAAGCGAACCCGGAATCAGTTCCCAATTAAATTGGCAACCTCCATACAGTTCGCTTTTCGATAGTATCACTATATCACGGAATTAGTGTTAAATAGTCCGCAAATTGTCCGCTTATGTCAGTCGCATTCTCAATGCGATTTTCTTGATAATCCTCAACTTATCGTCATAGTACTTTGTTCTCCCTATGTGTAGCTCTCGAATAATCCCAAAGTCCGTAAGCCAACCCTGGAAATATTTTAGCTCTATCAATCTCTTATCTTGGTCTGATAACTCTTCAAGCACGTCGTCGATACATCCAACATAATCCTTTGCCCGCTTAATCCTGTTTTCGTTGGCGATGACTCTAGCTGCCTCGTTGTGCGTCGAGTCACTAACTTGGTTTTGCGAGAATCGGCCTGACGGATCCTTGCTTAGGCCTGACTTGGCCCCAGTATATTCAAGTTCCTTGTCATACTCTGCAATGAGCTTCTTGTTCGTCTTGTAATCTCTTAGTTCAGCCTCGACGAACTGGTAAATGTGCCTATCTAGTCGTTCTTCCATGCCGATCACTCCTTATTTCACTAGAGCCCTCATCCGCACTGACTCCATCCGCAAACTGGGCAATGCACGCATCCGCTTTGATGGACCAGGATATTTCCGCAGCTACAGGTTTCTGGTTCGTTCATTTACCCATCCCCTCCGGTAAAAGATTCAGCACATGATTCTGACCGTTGGCCAAAGCTAATTTATACTGTGGCCCAAGGTAATCGTAAATCGTCGATGGTTTTCCGGTGTTATCTCGAGTAACCAAGTACGGGAAAAACTCCTTCACGAACTCGATGAACTCGAAACTCAATGCTTCTAGCTTTGATTTAAGATAGTAATACAGCGCCCGGTGGAGTTGATTTCTGTTCTTCTCTGTAATGCCAGGGATGACGATCCGAACGCTGGCTGGTACCCACTGTTTATTGACTTCAACCATGTTAGTGAACTCAAGGATTAACTGGCCGGCGGATCCCATGCTCGTGAAGCGTATATCTTGAATCCCGTACTTGTCGAAGAGCTCGATGATCTCGCCTTGGGTCTTGGCGAAGTGGACAGTGGTGTTGGCGTATGGGGCAGGTTTATCCTTAGGTTTGATCATGGATTGACCTCCCACTCCCATAAACTGAGTGCTCCCTTGACTGGTATCGGTTTCTCTAGTGGCTTGATGTCTTCTAAGATCCAAGCATAACGACCGACTGCATAATCTCCGAATTCTCGTTCATGGCCTTTGGCTGATTCGATAAAATCAATAAACTCAGGAGTCATCTTAATACAATCGACTAGGTTACAAGTGGCAACAATCTTCCCAAGAGGCAAATTATCTAAGTTAAGTCCAGCTTTTGTGAGTATTGCCTTAAAGGGTTGTGTATTGCATAAATCTCTTAGTGATTTTGAGAATCCTTTACTTGCATGAATTGCCAACGGTCCGCGATACTTCGTCGACCAGCTGCGAGTTTCAATTTTTTTGGCATCGATGGCAATGAGTGAAGCCCATGGTTGAAGTATAGATATTGCTTTCATACCTTATCCTCGACCTCCTTGGCGTCTATTACCTCAACCCGCCTTAACTCCGTCTCCCCGTTTATGATCTTGCAAAACAGGACACCGACAAGCATTTTATATTCTGTTTCATCTTTGATAACTACGGCATCTGATCGCTTGCCGTTGAACTCCTTATTGCCTGTGTAGTATTTGCCATTTAGGACTAAGAGTTTTTTCATTTCTCCACCAAATACCCTTTCTCTCTGAGCTTCTTCTCATGTTTCTCCATTATTTCAGCCATATCAATGCCGTATTCTTTACAGAGAGTATGAGCCATTGTGATTGCCGATTGAGCTGTGTCTAATGACTCTTCAACCGAACGTACTGCCCATATCAGATTAACTACTCTTCTGGGTTCCCCGCTCTTACCTTGTCCCTTGCCGATCAATTGCATGAGCTCTCCGACTTCTTCCAGGACTTTCATGGTACATGATTCTACAGTTGGCGCTAGACCATTGCAGATTGGGAAGATGATACCTCTCTTTTCGCTCACATTCATAACGATTCCCATCTCACTCTCTGTTTAAAAATTCCATCAGGTAGAGGTTCATCTAACACTCGACCAACCCTAGTCAGCTTAAAAATATTAATCAGCTTGTCCTTAAAAGGGCTTAATTTGTCTCGTTTTATCTCGTTCCATTCAGCTTCATCCCATTCACCAGGCATTAAACAAAAACTTTTTTTGGTCGGTATAACTTCTGCTCCTCCACACCGAATGCCGTGCAGCAGATAGTAAAGTGTTTGATCCGTATGCCAGCAGTTCCAGAGTAACTTTTGCCAGTATTCGTGATCATCTTTCTTATCTCCTCGCGGATCGCCAAGATATATTTTCTCCTTCTGCATCTTTTCACCAACTCTCAAAGGCTTTCAATGCAAACATAGATACCAGGAACCTTAGACCAAAATTTTTCAATAATTTCACTGGCCACTATTGCATCATCCGTCCAGTAACCGAGTTTAGTCATGACATCCTTAGGCAGCTTGACCATGTTATCAGTATCAGGTTTGGTAATTTTCCATTCTCCGTCCTTATGCTTTCCGGTGATGGGATAACACCACTTTGTTATGAGTCGCGTTGCACCGGTGTATTTCTGCTCTGGTATATGTCCTGCCAGATGAGCTGTTAATTTTGCTCTAGCTGCCTTAAGTGGATCATCTTCGTAAAACTGTGGCTTGCCCTTTACACACTTAGCCTTTTTCTCTTGGTGTGTTTCCGTTGGCGGCTTCATTGGCATAAAAAACTCAGTCCGCATATTACTTCACCAGCTTAAGTGATGTTTCAGCAGGAAAAAGATTATGTGGCCCTTCAATGGTTTCCCAGTTGATGTTTTCGTCCAAAAGATCTGGTATTGACCCTTTAGTGCTAGCCCAGTTAAGACCCAACTTTTCAACCATATTGAGCCAATCTTCTACCTCGTGACTTACGATATCGACTTTTGGCCCATCCTTTGACTTGACCAACTGAATGTGCCTTAGCTCATGATAGATGAGCGCAACGATCTGCTCTCGACTCATCATGATTGTGTTTTCCTTGAAAATCTCCAGCATGTACTCAAAATGTTTCTGAGTCACCTGGTAAATAATATCTTCCCACTTGCCAGGCATCTTGCTTATCTGAGCATAAACAATTGAATTATTTTTCTTGCGCTCATCCTCTGTGTTTTCGATGAAGAGGATATTTTTAACCGGCACATATTCAAGCTCTTTGAATTTTGCCTTTAGGGCTTCAGCTATCGGTCGGTAATCTTCATTGATTTTGTATTTGCCATTAAACTCTTCAACGGTAACAATACCTTTTTGAGCTTCCATATATTTCAACCTCCTAATTTTTGCATTCCGCTTTTTCAACCCTCTGAAAATTCTCCTAGTTACGGATAGGGGAAGGAAGGTAAGGAGGCTTAGCCGACGCCTCCTTACTTTCCCCCGTAACCCACGTGCTAGGGAAAGGGAAAATCACCTATACATAGTATAGATTTTCCCTTTCCCTGTCCCTTTGTGAAAAAGTCGGTAAAACATCGACTTTTTCTTTCCTAGAGGAAAGTAATAGGGAAATAATAGAATATCGACTTTTTCCTTCCTGTAGGGAAAGTAATTCTCGAATACTTTTCCTTACTTTACTTTTAGGAAAAGTTATTTCCATTCGGCTTTTTCCCTAATTACATTTTGAACAACTTCATATTTTGGATGCTCCTTAACTCTGTTTCTTACCGTTTTTTCGACTGCCCCCATGTATTCGGCGAGTGCCTCCACGGTAATATTTCCATCAAAAGAACATCCCTTTATAGCATTTTCTAATGAATCTAGTCGCTCTTTTTTGCGTTCCTCAGGTTTCTTTTTCTTAGTAAAATTACTTTTCCATGGCGGAGATGCACCATCAGCATCAACATCTTTCAATAATCCGATCTCGTCTACCTGATGTATCGGATAGTCAAACCAAAGATTTACAGGGTTAAATTTAGGAAATTCTCTCAGGGTTCCTTCAATCCGCCAAGCTGATTTTTGTCGTACTTTTTGCCTAGCTGCTTCGGTATCATTGACTATGGAAGGGTAGTATTTCTCGCCTAATAATCTGTGAGTAATCGTTAGCATTTGTGATTCACTGCATAAATCATCTTGAGATACTTCATCTTCCCAGCCCTTATATCTCTCGATTAACCATGATTCGCACACCTTACAGACGGCTTTGTTTTCTTCCTGCTTAAGTAGAGAGTCAGTCAAGTCCAGCTCGATAAGGTCCAAAAGCGCATCCGGATCACGGGCAAATACACCCGATCCGGAAGACCTGTCCATACTCTTTTTGTTACCCTGGGTGCCCTTACTGTGATGGTGGCAGTAGATCACAGCTGCCCCCAATTCTGTACATACCCGGTCGAATTGATTACAGAAGTTAGCCATCTGATCAGCACTATTTTCATCACCAGTAATGACCTTGTAAATGGGATCAATGACAATGGCTGTGTAGTTTTTCTTCTGCGCCCTTCTAATTAATTTAGGCGCAAGTTTATCCATTGGGACCGATTTACCCCTTAGATTCCAGACATCAATATTATCTAGGTTGAGTGGTTCCCATCCCAAATCCTGGTATACATCCTTGAAACGATGCAGACAGCTGGCCCGGTCAAGCTCTAGATTGACATACATTACTTTCCCTTGGGCACAATCCCAACCCATCCACTTCTTACCCTCTGCAATGGCACAACACAACTCTATGAGGGCAAATGACTTGCCGGCTTTTGACGGCCCAGCCAGCATCATTTTGTGGCCTTGTCTGAGCACATTATGAATTAGCGGTGGCGACAGTTCAGGGAGGTTGTCCCAAAAGGTAGCCATGCTTTCTGGCTCTGGCAGATCGTCATTAATACCCTCAATCCATTCCTGCCATTCCTTCCAGTTCTCTTTCCCAATGTTGGAATCTACCAAGAATTGTTTCTGACCGTTCCGCATGACTCCTGGCATCCTTGAAAGCCTTGAAGGATTACGATTCTGGCTATCTACCTTAAAGCCATTTTTACGGCATACGTCATAGAGATAATCCACTCGTTTACGATATTCTTCATAAGTATCAGCATCGATTCTTACAATTGCGTGTAAACTTTTCTTGCCACTGTGAACTAAACATGCAACTGGTAATTCAAGTTCTCTGATTATTGCATTTTGCTTGTCAATTTCCATTTCGTCTGATTCAACCAAAGCAAATCTAAAATCAGTGACGTTCTCATTTTTTACACCTTTACCATCCAAGGGATTGAACCGGATCCATGCACCTACGTCAGGTTTATAGTCACCAATAACAGCACCAATGTCACCATCACATATACTAAGGAGTTCAATTAGTTGCCCTGCAGTACGATCACAACAACCTTTAGTAGGTAAGTGTTTTCCGTCTTTCTCCCAGCTTTCCGTGACGTATCCAACGTTCTCGGATGCCTCAAAAAGGGTTTCTAGGTACTTAACTAACTGGGCTACTTGGTCCCATTGATTTGGCTCAATAACTTCCCGTCCCTCTAACCAAACCTTATCGATCACAACCAGATCGTCCTTAGGGCTAATCACTGCATCCCATTCCAGTTCATGGCCACATTCTGATCGTTCTGGTTTCCAACCTTGATCCTTTGCAAATTGAACGATAGTTCCAGCTGTGACAGGCTTAGTAGAGCCATGGAAACCATCCCATTTTCTGAAACATTCGGCAGCGTGATATCTTCGAGAGTCTCTACGGCTCCAAGCATCCCAATCAGCTGCTGTGTGGCCGGCTTCCTTTAGTCCCATGCCAACACTAAGCCATTCTTGGTAATTGAGCATTGCGGGGTCAATATGATCTAATATTTCGAGCAAATCAGTTTGCTTTTCCATGTCCTATACCCCCTCATCAACCCTCCATAAAATCAAATAGCGATGGCATATTAACTTTGGCTTCAGCTGCTTTGAGATAACTAACTCCATCTCTGAAATAATCAACGCTCAACTCAATCCCATAACCCCTACGCCCTAGCTTTACTGCTCTTTCGGGAACCGTCATTAATCCGCCAAAGAAATCGCCGACTAGCTCGCCCGGATTAGAATAACGGTTTATGATTCGCTCAACGGTATCGAATTGGAGAGGGCAGACATGCATTTGTAGATTTTTTCGTTTCTGATCTGAATTGAATGTTCTCATCCGATTAATATCGTCCCAAACTTCATCAGTCCATGATCCAGGTGCAACAACCATAAACGATGCTGGAAGATGGCCATCGGCATCCAGATTCTTGGCAATCTCTACATGTTCTTCATAACTGTAAATTGAATCGCGAGAGAACTTCCGATAAACAGATTGCAGTTTTCCTACATCAATCGTCTTCAGCTCATCCTTGGAAAGAAAACGGTCCCCGGACGATCTCCAAAATCCGTGGGCATCAATTTGCCACTGTGCTCGAGTATAATCATCCTTGGTTTTAACTACTGGGACATCAGCATAGGCTGTGCTCGTGTCGCTCGGAAGCTTCCGAAAGAGCAAGATATATTCCGGACAGCCAACTCCCATTTTGGAACCGTCTTTGCATTGCTCAGACCATCCAAGTCTATAAGTTTGATTATTCTCCCGGACCACATCGGTGACGATCGTGATCATCCCAAAATACTGAAATCCGTGTTTCATATAGTGGCTAATGCATAATGAGTGGAATGGCTCAATGGTTGGCATTCCAGTACCTGTTGCATTACCAAAAAGTACACGATCTTTGACATGGCAAGCGAATACTCTGCCGGGCTTCAATGTTCTCAACACTTCAGGCGTTAAATAGTCCATTTGCTCAAAAAACTTGTCCGTATCCTCATTGTGGCCAAAGTCGTTATAGCTTGGTGAATACTCATAGTGTGTGGAGAAGGGTATTGAGCTAAACCATAAATCCATACTGTTTTCTTCCATTCCTGCTACTTCTAAGATGCAATCATTATTCACGGCGGTAAAATGTTCAGATTCAATTTTCACGCGCTCAACTCCAATACTTCTGGCCATCTTATCCATTAATGATGTAGTTGATAGTCCATATTTCTTAATGATCCCAGTCATCTTGTCTGCTAGGTAGTTATGTTGCTCCCATTTCTTCAGAAGGGTCTGTAATATCTGACGTTCTGACTCGGTGTAGATGATGTCAATAATCACGGGTTCCTTCTGGAGAAATCTGTATACCCTGTGGATCGCCTGGAAGAAATCATTAAACTGATAATCAATACCTAAGAATATTTCCCTATGGCAATGGTACTGGAAGTTACAACCACTTCCACTGAGCTCTTTTTTTGTAGCGAATAGCCGGATTTTTCCCTCGGAAAAATCAATAACTCGTTTTTCTCTGAGTTCGTAATCTTGACTGCCATAGATATCAACTACATTTGTGATGGTCTGCTTTATTGCGTGTCTTTCTGCCTCTAAATCGTGCCATAGTATGAAATGGTCATTAGGATTATCCCGAACGATCTCGGCCATCTTCTTGACGCGATCGTCAATGCTTTCTCGTTTCTCTCGCGCTGCGTCTTTCAGCCCCAACGCTGCATCTCTAAATATTTTCCCTTGTCCATCCCTTTCGGATCCTGCCCCCGAATGATCTGTTGGTATTTCGTGGTACCTAATTTCCATTGGGGGTAAATCATAACCCTCATCGGAATAACCAAGATCCGAAGGTATAGTGATAAACAATGCCCAGCTCGACATCCATAACCAAAACTCAACCTCTTTATGTGGATATAGTGTCAGCTGATTCGCCTTGGTTGAATCTCTTTGAAAAAACTTAGTTAAAGCGAGACTTGTGTCCATTACCTCGAGGTACCCAGCATAATGAATTAGTTCCTTGTACTTATTTGGTGAAGGCGTAGCCGTGCTCACAAGCTTAAACGGAACGCCTTTGAATTTGCCCAGAAATGTCTGATAGGTAAGTGATCCGTAACTCCTTAGTACTGATGCCTCATCCAGTGAAGTGGCGACAAAATACTTAGGGTCAATGTCCCCATCCCTAACGCGTTCATAATTTGTTATCATGATCCGTTCCTTGGCTTGCCTAACTTCGGCCATAGTTCGGACGTATACAGGTGCATCTATGCCAAGTAAATTGACAGCATCCTTTGTGAATTCCTGCTTAACTCCGAGAGGTAAAACTATCAGCGCATACCCACCTTGATGCTCTGTTACAATGCGACAGAATTCTAATTCTTGGATTGTTTTTCCTAACCCGAATGATTCAAAAAGTGCCCTTCTTCCTCCCTTAACAGCCCAAATCACTGCATCCCTTTGGTGAGGTTTAAGGATAGGGTTTACTTCATCTGCCGTAATAGTAAACCCAGTATCTTTTGCCAGAGAGATCTTGGATTTCAAAAAATCGATATACTCCATCTAGCTCACTCTAACTGGTAACACGATATGGATATATCCATCATCCCGGATCATCGTCGGTGAAGTTGACCCATTTAATTCCATGTCTACTGTTTCGCCAACCGAGTCCAGGGCATCTAAGATAAACCTAGCATTTACGGCAATCCCAACTGGTTCTCCGCTATGTTCCACGTCAATATGCTCATTGATCTTTCCTTTTTGGCTTGCACTTGCGATAGAGATTTTCTCTGATCCGTTTAGTTTAATTACTTTACTGTCACTATCGGTAAAGAGAATAGCCCTATTAATCGCACCTTTGAATTCGTTGTTCGAGACTCTGATAGATGATAAGTGTCCCTGCGGTATGACTTGTTTGTAGTTTGGAAACTGCCCATCAATAGTCCTGATGAATATTTTCGTCGTGTCTGACTCAAGGATAAGCTGTGACCCCCTCGAAATCCTAAGTATTGTATTACCGTTGAATTTCAGAGCTTCTGTCAATGCTTTAGCTGGTACAATAGCTTTAAATTCTCCCGCAAAATCTATATCCATTGATACGATGGCAAGCCTATGGGTATCTGTAGCGACAAACTCTATCTTGCCGTCTTTAATGACGATCAAGATCCCAGTAAACACTGGTCGATTGGCTTCAATAGCAACAGCTTTGATTGTTTTGGTTACGCCTTTTTTAAGTACATCAGATGGGATACTGATCTCCAGATCTGATTCTTCGGGGAAGGCTGGGAATTCGTCCGCCGCTAAAGCTTGAAGTTCGATCGCTGAGCCCTTGTATTTAATAATCATTTGACCATTCTTAGACTCGATATCTACTTGGGTGTTGGGTAGCTTTTTGATAATGTCACCAAAGATTTTCGCTGGAATAACGCAGGAGCCATCCTCTTTTGTATCAATGATTTGGACCGTGTGTTGTATGCCCATTTCTAAGTCTGTTGCAGAAAACTGGAGATTGTTACCTTGAAGTGATACAAGAACGCCTTGCATTATCATGCTTGACGTTTTGCCGGAAACAGCCCTTTGTACGACTGACATGCCTTCGTTCAGGATTGATTTATGACATGAAAATCTCATCTTCGTCCTCCATGAGCCGGGAGATTACCCCGACTCTCATTTATTTCTAATCTCTTCCCGTATACTCGGTAGGCTAATGCTATCTTGTTTCCTTCAATATCTCGGTTAATGTTTTATGGCATCCTGGCTCTAAATCAATGTACTGATGAACTTCCTTTGGAAGCCTAAAGAATGCACATGATTTATCAAATTCAATAGAATTTAAATCATCTCTAAAACATTCTCCAGGGTCTTCGTCACTTATCCACACTTGTCCACCGTACGTTTTAGTTACATAAGGTGCAGGCCAATTCTTTGTTATTTCTTTCAAATATTTAATCAAAGGTATTTTGATGATTATCGGCTTTTCCACTTATAGCCACGCTCCCCCCATACCAGAATCAGACTTATCTGATGGCTTATACTCCGATGGGTTGATGTCATGAGGTACCCGCCAGCCGTTCCCAGCAACCCGGTCAATGAGATTCTTAGCTTCTTGAAATTGCCATGTGCCAACATGTTGAAACCCACGGCCCTCCAAGAATCGAATCTGTTTTGGTGTAGTCAATCCTTCAGAACGACGTTTATCTAGTCTGTCTAAAAGCTTAGCTGCCTTGCCGGAACTCTCAATCTGATCCGGGAATATACCTAACTTTTCAAGGGTCTTGACTTGCTTATCTGATGGTGGCCCCATCTCCCAGCCAAATGCAGGAACATATCCCGCAAGGTCTTCAGCCTGAATGCTCATTTCGAACTGGAGTGGATCAACCAGCTTACGTTTGCGGTTCCTCATCTCTTGAAGTTGTTTAGCCAATGCTTCCTCTCGGGCTGCTACTGCATCTTCTGCGGCCGTTACTTCTGCTTCTTGGATATCTACAGGGTAGCCAGCTTCTTCAATGTTTTCAGTCATGATCTGAGCTACTTCTTCACTTGCGCAAATTAAATGTGCTGGATGACAAAGTTCGTGTCGCTCTGTGTGCCAGAGAAAGTCTAAGAGTAATAAATAATCTTTGCCATCAAATAGCCGGGTACCGCGCCCCACCATCTGGGAATAAAGACTCCTAATTTTTGTTGGCCTAAGCACAACAACACAATCGATTGGAGGGCAGTCAAATCCTTCGGTGAGCAACATCGAATTGCATAAAACGTTATATTTACCGGTTTCAAAATCCTTAAGGATCTGCGCCCGATCTTCACTGGTTCCATTTACTTCTGCTGCACTAAATCCTTTTTCCACTAAAATATCTCTGAACTTCTGGCTTGTTTTAATTAAGGGAAGAAATACTAAGGTTCTACGATCCATGCAATACTTGGCCATTTCCTCGGCAATCTGGTATAAGTAGGGATCCAATGCGGTTCCTAGATCACCAACCTTATAGTCGCCGGCCTGAGAGCCGACGCCTGTTAGGTCTAACTTCAATGGAATAGTCTGAGCTTTAATAGGGGATAAAAATCCTTCTTTGATTGCCTTTGGCAGGGTGTATTCATAGGAAAGACTCTCAAAGTATTCCCCGAGGCTCCGCATATCTGATCTGTCGGCTGTGGCAGTAACACCCAGTACTTTTGATTGATTAAAATGGTTTAAAACCTTTTGGTAACTGTCGCTTATGCAATGATGGGCTTCGTCAACGATAATTGTGTCAAAGAAGTTTGATGAAAACTGTTTAAGCCTTTTCTCTCTCATAAGAGTCTGAACAGATCCAACGACTACACGGAACCAACTATCTAGACAAGTTTCCTCTGCTTTTTCGGTCGCGCATTTAAGTCCGGTAGATTTACTTAACTTATCCGCTGCTTGATCTAGGAGTTCCCCCCGGTGAGCGAGTATTAAAACTCGCTCACCATCCCGAACACAGTCCTCAGTGACTTTTGCGAAAACTATAGTTTTGCCTGTTGTTAGCCGCACCCCGTTGGCAAAACCAACAGGGTGCGCAATATTCCTTTCTGCCATTCATTTTGAATGGCCTCTTTAGCTTGTAATTGATACTCACGAAGTTTCATTTAAACGTTCATCCTCCTTTGTGGAGTAGCAACTATACTTTCCATATCCCAACCTCTATCAACCCTGTGTTGCAATGCTGAATACGATATTCCCAAGTATCCAGCAAGCTCCGACATAGTCATCTTCATTCCGTCATGTTCAATGATATGGTTTCTTGAAACATTATTGGCCTGTGTTTTTGAGTCAGCCCAACGACAGTTTTCGGGGCAGTAGTTGCCGTCTACGTCTTTTCGGTCAATTGTTAAAGCATCAGTATAGCCGTGATCCATTGCCCATTTTCTAAATAAGCTATAATCGTTCCATTCTGAACAGATTGTTATCCCTTTTCCGCCATAGTGGTCCCATCTGTTATTTTTGGAGTCCAGGCATCTGCGGCGCATATTTTGCCAAGTTTGGTAAAGACGTTCCTTGTGCGAATAACCATGCTTAATTTTTCTGCAACCACAACTTTTTGTATGACCTGACAAAAGCGCATCACTTTTAACGGTTACGATTTTCCCGCATGAGCATTGACATTCCCATTTGACAACTGGTTTTTTGCCATTACCGCAATCTTCCGAACGACAAAGAACAGTAAGATAATCGAAATCTTGATTAGTTAAATCATTCCGTAATTTTCCGCTCACAGGCTAAAAACTCCCAGCTTTAAAACTCTTTGCCGGCGCTCCTTCTTCCGGATCATAGAACTTTTTGATTTCATTGAAGATCATTTCTGTCCCCTTATCGTTCGTCCATTTGTGAATACCGACCTTGCAACGGCCCTTTGCTCCCACGACAGCGTTCCAATTCATTGTGACCTTATCTCCCCTTTTACGTTGGCCAACACCTGTAAAGAAATCGCATAGTTTTCCTTCCATGATGCTGTGCAGAAATAGATTATGTTTAACAGTCGTGGTACCACCGGCGCCTTGGATCTTGATATGAACAATAGCTTTATTGCAAGGGGGCAATTTATCACTGCCATTATGTCTAGCACGTTCAAACTCCATTACCTCGAAATCGTAATCACCCTCTGGTAATACCACAAAGTCCGGGCTGTCGTTCTCGATAGAATCATCCCAACTGAATTCGCGTCCTTCGTTACTCATTGATATTTTCCTCCTCTAGTTTGAGTATTTTTCGCATCTTCGAAGCCACAATCATTGGCCTTATCCATTCGCACTGATACTTTTTCCAAGATTCGCGCGAATTCCCATCTCCATCCTTGTAAAGCATCGCGTAGGGCATAAACCCAGCTCTTATTGTGTCATTGAGCCGTTTCTCGGCCTTTTCAAATGTGTCTCCCTTGTAACCAATCAAGACATAACAGTGCATGTTATGACTAGAAACCTTAAACCCGGCATCTTGAAGTAGTCTACCGGCGTAAATCAATGGTTCGTAATCATCGGGCGTATCATAGGCGAAATACATTCGCTTGGTTTTAGCCTCAAATAACTTTGCCGCGTGCCACGGTTTGATAATCTTAGCCTCAAGGCCTCCAGTGAATTCCGGTCTTTCTTTTTGCCTTTTCAACATTTTGAATACTTTGTTGATGTGTTCGTCTGAGCAGGCTAGAAAATTATCGTCAAGAACATTCCACCCATCTTTGACCGGAAGCTCTCGAAGCTTATATCCTTCTCTTTCTGGGACCATGCATTTCTGCCCGTCAGCATAAACACACCGATTTGGGCAACCACGTGAGGTGATTACATATCCGAACTTTAAATACCTACCTGGGAAAAATTCCCCGCCATGCTCATTGAATGCGGGACCGCCCATCTTGACTGGGACACCTAACGCCCTCCATTGCATTTCCAGCCATTCTGCTTGTTTCATGTCGTAGGTAAAGGCCACTGAAATATGAACCTCTTCAACATCAAGCCCGAACATTGGCGGCCCACCAGTGAACGCGAGTTCATCGGTAGGAGTTGCCTTGGTAATCCTCGGGAATACTCTTGCTATTTTCATGGCTTACCTCTCATCATCTTTTAACTCTAGAAAGGAATATCATCTCTGAATTTCTCAATCATCCCGAATACCTGAGTCCATGCCCCTACCAGAACACCCGACACAAAATTAGGATCATAATTGGCTATTGGTGTGCTTTCCGGATAATAACCCCGGCTAGCGACGACCTGTTGGATCTCCTGGACGGTTACACTATTTGCAGTCATCAGGTCTGCTAGTGGCTTAGGAACGCCTGTTAGATCAATGGTGGGCTGTTCTAGCTGTTCCTTAGCTCCTAAAGCCTCTTGGTAGTTATCCACTAACACTTCAACCTTTTGGGATTGTTCCACTTCTACTTTTGTTGGTGCTTCGGTCTGAGTTTGTGGTTCAGTGTCCTTTACTTCTGGCGTAGAAGTAGATTGTTCGACAGGCTTTTTGTCTGGTTCAGTTTTCATGGGTTGAGGAGATGCACTGCCTCTAACTGGGATGCAGTGAGCTATCTCTTTAAAATCAAAAGGCAATTCCTCTTTTAAATCGTGCCTATTCTTTGCATCCCAGCAAGAGTGGTGAGTGGTATACATGACACGCTTACCGCCTTGAGCCTTATTCTTTCCTTTGGCAGCTCCTTGGCTATCCACATTTACGACATAGGTTTTGAAATTTGCGAAAAGCACCATGTCTGCCCATTCCTTCACAAGTGGTGCAGTTTTCTTTTGTAATTTCATTTCCCACCGATCATAGGAGCCCATTTCATCTGGTTGCTCGAACTTTCTCATTTGAGCATGAGCTGTGATTACTACATTGACACCAAGCTCAACTAATTCTTCTAAGCTGTTCAGTAATCGTCCAAACTCCTCAGCTAGGTAGGTGTACCCCTTGCCATAACCAAAGTCTTCTATACCCTTCTTTTGGGCCTTAGCGCATATTTCAGTCATGCAAAGCTGTTCTGTCCAGTCTCCTGTATCTATTACCAATGTGTCTAAAAGGTGAGGATTGGCTTTGAAATAATTAACTTGCTCAAGGATCATAGTGAAACTGCTAGGCTTGGGAGTCCTAGATACATCCATGTGAAGTGTGCTGCCTTCTGTATCAATGAAAATCGGGTTAGGGAAGAGGGAAGCGAATGTGGACTTCCCAATTCCCTCAGGACCATATACAGCAACTTTTTGAGCCCTTGCAATCTTACCGCGCGAGATCTGCATTAAGATTCAACCTCTTCTTTTTCTAAAATATTACCTGCTTCAAAATCAGCCGTCGAAAGAAGTGACACAAGGGGAGTCATTTTATTCGCGTTGTTAAAAGCCCACTTCCCGGAATAATCGCTCATATCCCATGCTCCCATATGCCATCGAATTGCAAGTTTTTCAAAATCAGTAAGCTTAATAAAATCCTGAAGAATGCTTAACGATTTTTCGCCGTGGCCTAATGGCAGCTTGTCCTTCACCGAAAATACAACTGGCAATTCTGGAAAGGGATCTCTGGGCCGATTCTTAAGCCAATCAATCAAAATTGTTGCACTCGCAGCCGGTACGGATCGCTTAAACTGTCCGTCTTCTTCAAACATTCGCAAAAGTATGTCTGCTCTAATTTCCTCAACGAATCCCTGTTTCTGAGCCCAAAGGTTACAAAGGTATCCAAATTGAGCTTCACTGCAAGGTTCGCCGCCCTCTTGGTAAAAGTTGACCTTGCAGAGATCATGACCAAGGCCACAAATAATGATTGATTCTCCTGGTAAATCAATTTTGTATCGATTTACTTTTTCATATAGGAGGTTGTAAACATTTAAACTATGTTCGGCTAATCCTCCCCGTTTAGCTAAATGATACTTGATAGAGCATGGGGCTTGAAAATAATCAGATTCATTGAGAAAACAAATTAATTCTTTCATTCCGGTTCGATTGACTAGTGACCACAGGCCGAGAATAACTGCTTTATGATCAGACATTCTAAAATTCACCTACTTTCCATTTTGGTGCTTCTTCGGCAGCTTTCTCAGATCCGACTACATATCCATCTTCAATAATGATTGAGCACTCGTCGCCGGTAGAAACTCTAGTGGCAATGCCCTGTAAGTTCTCAGCTTCTAACCACTTCCCGAACTCATCCAATGTGTCCATATCCATCTGCTCAAGCTTGTCCATGAGCACAAACCCGCAATTCGGATTAAGCTTTCTGATGATGGCCACTGATACTTGTAACTGCTCTGAGCCACTCATCCCATCCCATTTTCTGCCGTTGTAGGTCAACTCGCCATCTACTACAGATAGGCCAGGTAGAGGTAGATCAGCATTCGTAAGTAGGTCAACCTTTTCTTTTCTCACACCGTCTATCTGAGCTGTAAGGGCTGCGTACTGATTGCTGTACTCAAGTGCATCCTGTTCGGCTTTGTCCTTATCCAGATTAGCCCTTACCTTTATGTTGATGGTTTCAATGTTGGTGATATTGTTTTCGAGCTCTTCAGTACTTTCATCGAGCAGATCAAGAGCTGATTTCTGCGCAGTTTCGAGATCAGAATAAACATCTGATTGCTGCTTCTTGAGCCCTTTTAACTGTTCTTCTAATCGCATAATGTTTTCGCTTAATGATTTATGAGCCGCGCGAAGTTGCTCAACTTTATGTCGTTTTCGCTGGTTCTTACCGTTTCGAGCGAGTATCTCTTGCTGTTGTTTGATCAGATCACCGGCTAAGATGGGCTCTTTAGGAGCATCGGGATGATAGGTCATTTCTTTGGCATACTTCTTTTTTTGATCAGCAATCTGACCGATAGCTTGGCGCTTGTTGTAGATTTCCGACTCCTGCTTTTCAAGTTCAAAGAGCTGACTACCTACCCCTATAATCTGTAGCAGTGTACTAGCTTTTTCTTTACTGGAGGATTGCATGAACTTCGGTAGATCTAATGCAAACTGTTCCACAAACTCATCTAAAAGTTTTTGACCAGCTTTTTGACCTGACGGATCAGTAACTTTAAGGTCGCTGTTCTTACCTTTGCGCTCAACTATCAGACCATTTGACATGACTATACGTATGTTAGGCGGGATGACCGACCCTTCTCTCTGAGCATCAGAAGGTTTGTATGAATTACCTCCTAGGCCCCACGCAATAGTGTCCAATACAGACGTTTTACCTTGTTTGTTTTTTCCACCAATGACAGTTAGCCCATTTGCTGAAAACTCTACCTTGACAGCCTTAACGCGTTTGACGTTTTCGATTTCCAGTTTATTGATCTTAATACTCATCCTTTTCCCACTCCTCTTCCCAAACTCTCATAAACTCATCATCATCGTTCATGTGCGCCCCATGGTTAAACGCAAGAATAACAGCAGTGATTATACAAAACGCCAGTAACCATCCCATCAGGACCCACCGCCTTGAGCCTTACCTAACACTTCATCTCGCTTGGCTTGTATCTCCATCCACTTATCTAGAAGGGCTTGAGTGAACCTCGGTAAGCCGTCCTCATTTCCCCATGCGTCACTATCTAAAATTAATTGAGATTCAAACTCTTCATATAGTTTCAATGCTTCGTACATATCGGGAGCAGCTGCAATAAGATATACATTGGCCTCGGCTTCTGCGGCCTGTTTATTAGTTGGATGAGATTCATCTACCTCTTCGTCATACCAACACATATGGTCATAGTTAACCTCACAATGAGAGTCGAAAATTCCCTCGTGCTCTATCGCATTGCCCATTTTTATGACATGGCCATCTTCAGTTTCCTCGACTTCCCATGGACCAGGTGTGAATTTAGGCTTATTCAATCTCATCCTCCCTTTTTCAGTTTCAGCCACCTTGGGGCTTCGCCCTCAAAGACCGGCATATCGTCTTTCCAACCCACAACAATTCGAATCGTCACAAGTTCAATCAACGCGGTATTCCACTCAAGTTGACAACCTTCAGAGTTCTTGTAATCCCCAAAGAACCATATTTCATCTGCTGTCGAAACCAGTTCTTCGCAAAACTCCATCGCTCGTTGACGATCTTCGAGCACTTTGTCGTTCAGGTATGAGAAGGAATGTACTGGACTGATTGGCATTACCCCAAACTGAACAAGGCGTTGACAAATATGTGTTATGGCTTGGATATTTTGGCGCTTACCTTGGAACGGATGTGCGACATAGATCTTCTTCATGAACAATCTCCTTTCGCTTCAAACCATTGGACTGTTCGGGAGTAAATAATGCTCCGGAGAATTCGCGGTATTCTGGATTCGCATTATGCTCTGATAGATCCTCAGTGACAGCGTAATAGTGACCGGGCCAACCACCTCCAACAATATGCTGATTATCCACAATTGCTTGCAGAAGGTCGCCCTTCCATAATCTTGAGTCACCGACATTCACGCGCCCACCCGTATACCATTTCCCAGATTGCTTGTAGAAATCGACTTGAATTACAAGTCCGTCTTTTAAGGGATCCTCTCTTTGTTCTGTCATGACTTACCACCGCCCTTAGCCAGATCTGTGCAATCCTGACAAATACGACCGATATTAATGCGTGTACTAAACTCTCCGCATTGAACACAAATCATACTCGCGAATGGAGGTACAACTCCAAGAAAGTAATGCTCTTTAGGAGTGAGATCCTCAACAACACATTTCTTCGTAGTAAGTACCATCTCCATCTTGTGTTTGACCATCGTAACTTTATCTCCGCGCTTACCCCTTTGGATCCCCACGTATATGTGATCTTTCGGGCAATCCTCCCACTTTGGCAGTTCTAATCTTCGCTTGATCTCCTTGACTACTACAATTGCAGGAGTTCCAGCCCAATACTCCTTGACTCTTTGCTCGAAATCACTGATCATGCTAGTACCCCCCTCTCCTTCACCCGACGACACCTAACATCTATTGGCCTTGTCGCTGCATCCTCAGGCTTCCATCCGCGGCTCATTCTAGTTCCGAAAGTAGATAGGCTAATTCCATTCGTCTGTGCCAATCGTGCGAATTCCTTGGGATAAACCCTGACCGCATCGGCCATTTTCTTAAGATTCTCTTCCTTTGGCATGACCGGCGTAGTGGCGGCTCTTTCAGGATCCATTCCACCTTTGCGCACCCTGCTATAAAAAGTGATGGTACTAATGTGCCATTCTGCTTTGCAATTTCCGGCCATTGACTATGCCTGTTATGGGCTTGAGGAGGAGTGCTAATCGCCCTCTCGATACTCCATGCGAACCTTCGGACTCGTTCGGTTAATAGCCTGGCACTAATGCCGTTTTGTTCAGCGATAGCGTATTCCTCGGGTGTGATGTAGAAGCAATAACTCATCCATTAATCACCTCCGTCTAAGCATTCAGGGTACTCACGCTCAACTATCTTTATCTCAACACGGTCCACCGTCTGAACCCCTAAACGCTCCGGCTGGAAAATCCCACACATATGTCGGTGTGTATATGTCTTCTTTAGTGAATTCTCCGGTTCGGAGCTGTAGCAGTGCCTTTTCGTTTGCATGACTAACACAGCTTTCGGCATCGCCGGTATATTCGTCCAAGCTCTTCTTGTTGTCAATCGTGAAGTCCAGGTCTATCTCGTCTTGGCGCATCGCTTGATATTGATTAGGAAAAAGTTCCTTTATTCCAACCCAATGACGCGGAAGACTAAAAATGCACATCATGCAGCTGCATCTATTCCATCCTGCACTATAGCAAGGGTGCGGTGTTATTCCATGCCTCCTCAAAACCTCCCAGATGTCACGCTCGCTGTAGTCTATGACCGATCTCCACTGATGGACGAGTCTGTGGGCTTTCGCAGTTGCGTTTGTTCTGTGAACCTCCATCTCGTTGTACTTAGCGCGACCTGCACTCTCTCCTCGCCGTTCACCAGAAACAATCAACACCTTCACGTTTTCTTTGGTTTTGTTGATGTCTGTGGTTATGCTTCCTTGCACTTGCGCATTGAGGGCTCCACTGCACCAACGCCCTTGGTGGCATCCGCTTTTTGCCGGGAATTTATGTCGCTCGCATCCAAGCTCTTGAAGCTCCTCTAGATTTCTCACAACACTGTCCGCGACTTCTCTCTTAAGCTGTGGACTACACCATCGACCGGATCCTATTGATCCTTTGGCCGGGAACTTGTTCACGTTACCAAGCTTGTTCAGATCCCTAAGGTTCCGGATTACCGTATCTGCCACGTCAATTTTTAGGTAAGCACTGCACCACCGTCTTGCGAGGTCTCCGCTCTTTGCTGGAAACTTCATCCGGAGTCCATAGGATTTTAGTTCCTCTTGTATTCCTGGTGCGAGCCCTGCGAGAATTTGCTCTCTGAGCTGCTCACTACGTTGCTGCCTTTCTGACAGGCGGCATGTCTTGACTTCCTCACCATCCTCGTATTCTATTGGGTAGCTTGCTCCGACCCTGTAAAGTTCTCCAAAGAAGCCATTCACGCGCCAACTGGTACGAAGAGTTACCCCTTCTGCCTCAGCAAATGCTTGATTGTACGCTTGGGTTACTGGCCAGTCCATTGTTCGCTCTGGGTGTCCTCCGTCTATGTTGTGGTGCCAGAGCTCCATTTTTTCCTTCGGTACTCCAAGCTCTCGCAATACCCAGTACGCTGCCATGCTGTCTTTACCTCCGCTGAACAAAACAACGATTAAGTCGTATTCTTCAAGTGGCAGAAGGTTTTCGAGAAATATTTGTTTGTCATACTTGCTCTCCATCTTCCCTGGAACATTTGGAGTAATGCTCGTTTCAGTTTCGTACATCGGTTCTTTTGGATGCCCCAAGGTTACTGGCGTGTTTCTGGTGCAGTCGGTGTCTTTTATATATCTCATTTCGCCCCTGCCAGCTTAACCTTGATTACCTCATTCAGCGTCGCAAGGAATTCACGGTTAGTTAACTCTCGATTTGTTCCAAGGACCTTTTTCTGTGTGGTAAAGTCTGACTTCGCATTCTGTAGCGCGTTTCTAATGTTACCCTCGACTCTTTTGGCTGTGACTCCGTGATGCTCTGCAACGATTTCATAGAGTCCCATAATTGAATGGATTGCTGAGGGCTTGTCTCGAAGGACACACATGGCAGACTTGATGAATTCATAACCTTTGAAGTGTGCCGATATTCTAAGTTCTTGGATGGCAGTAGCAACTTCGTATTCAAATTTGTCCAACTGAATTCTCCTTTCTCACCTACGCTCCTAATTTCAACCTCTCTCCAGACTCGCGATGCACGATCTCAAAGCATCCGGGGTAATCCCTCGCAACAAGCCATTCTCTTGGATCTCGTTTTAACTTCTTGAGCCTTACCTTCTGCACCCGAGTCGGCTTTTTTCCGTTTTTTCTCAAGAATTACCCCTCCCTATGTCTTGAAAATCTTCTTACCCTCTGATATGCTGCTTGATCGCTTATGCCGTATATCTCGCCGATCTGCTTCCAGGTAAGTGTCTTTTTTAGTCTTAAGATCTCCCTCACGTCTTCAGGTGCATTGTTGTTTTTAAGCTCAAGGGATGAGTACCTTAATCTCTTCCCTGACTCGAGGCCCATACTCCGAAATGCTTCTTCTGGGATTCTTTCAGTCAAAACACAAATGCATAAGGCGTAGTAGTTTAGCTTTACAGCATGACCGATCATGCCTTTCTTCGCTTCTTCGGTGAGTTCCGATTCCGCCACTCCATGTACCGTTCATAGTGATTTAACTTTCGACGCTTTGCCACATTAGGGGCAAGTGCATACCAAAAACCTTCGAAGCCTATTTCCCAATGCGCTTTACAACCCTTGGTTTGGCACTTGGCCTTGATCTCGCCTTCTGGGAAAACCATAGGTTGTCCACAGAAACACACCATTGACGCCGCTTGTTTAAGTACCATGGAGTTGCCCTCCTTCACCACATTTACGGAACAATTACTCCGGCGCTAAGATAGATGCGCTGGAACATGATAAACTGTCTGAACTCTTTTACACTCCCCATGAATCCCCACAGACAAACTGGTCTAAAATCGACTTCACGTGGTATAATAATCCTAGATTGAATTTTCCTCTGGTCCGTTTGGCATTGCAGTGCTGGACGGACTTTTTCATTTGTGAGCATTTAGGTTGTTGCCTCCTTCTCCTTCGTATGTTGCGCCTTTAGCCCATTTCTTCCAAAGGTCTACCCTTATGCCGGTAGTTTGTTTCATACTGCTGGGCATTTTGTAATAAACGAAAAAACCTTCTTGCCCGAGGCAAATTCTAGTTCTGGTTCCCTTTTTGTAGACACCTGGCCTAACTACCAATTCATCGATTGACTTGTCCGACTCATCAACCTCAATAGACCAGCCACATTTACAAGTTCGCTTGAAAGTATCATCGTTAACCTCGACGGATCCTGCGCCATTGCCAAGGTCCTCACTCCCGCACTTTTCGCACTTCGAATACTTCCGGAGTAGCTCAACCGTTTTCATAGCGTTCATTAGCTTTTTCACCTCCCCTCACTAACCAATGTTTTCACAACCCTTAAAATTTTTTCCGTATCCCTACGATACAAATAGGCCATTCCCCTTGCGTTTGCTACGTCGGCCATATCTCCAAGGATTTCAGCCGCTTCTTTACTTGCCATTTTATGTTTCTCAATTTTCTGCAGGTCTTCGATTGTGCCAATTAGATATCCTAAATCAAAGGATGCCTGCGAAACTAATTCCATTGCTTTACGAACTGTTTGATCTCTCATAGACATGACGATCAGCATCCCTGTCGCTGTATCTAAGGCGCTGATTATTTCGCCTAACTTTTCATCCATTTGCTTTTTTACCTCCTCTCAATAGAATGGGCTTGTCCTAACGCTAGGCTAAAAAATAAGTGAGCCAAGCTATAGCTACTAAATCTAAACTTAAGACGGTCCCGATGATCCAATATTCCCTACCTCTGGGCACGCTGTCATTCCTCCCCGAACTTCTTCCCACATGCTGGGCAGAATCTGAACATGATTTGTTCCAACTCGTCTACCGTATCGCCTTCGGGAAGTTCCTGAACTGCTTTCAGTAGCAACGACTCTACCTGTTTGCAGTTACAAAACGGATCATATGTGGTCTGTTCTATCATCTGGTAAAGGCAGAGAGTTTTTTGCGCCAACTCGTTTGCAAGCATTCTGGCTATCTCAATTTTCTCATTTGACTTCGCTCGGCTGCCTTTTGTGATCCAGCTAGACCGCGGCAATCTGGCGATCTGCATCATCACGTCAAACGCCTGGTCCTTGTTATTGATCTGGTCCTTCGTTGTTGCTTTCATGCTTTTACCTCGACCGCTTCCAAAGCTCGTCGCCAGCATTCTCCGCAGTCGGCATCTCTGCAGAGTTTTTCAGTGACTGGAAGATTAACAGAGTTTGGACAAGGACTACCTGCCTCTATGGCGCCCAATAGCTTTTCGATCTGAAGTTTTAGCTTGGAATTTTCATTTTCAAGATTTCGGAGTATTTCGCGAGCTTCTTCGATTGATAACATTTTATTTCTCACCTCCCTCCTACCCCACTCTCAACGGACACCATGTTGGACTTGGATTCGCTTCCTTCGAAGCAATACGGGTTGCCCAGCCCTTATCTGGCCTTGGTGCTTTCGGATGATTACAAAAGCTCTTTACCCCAGATCTCAATTTCCAGTTGCACGCTTTGCACTTAGGCACACTCACTCGGCATTTACCTCCCCTCCAATTGACTATAGTAAAATTTCCCTTCCTTTTACTGCGTTGAACGGTCCGACATGTCCAAGCTCCTCCATCTTATCCATACACATAGCCCCAAGGATGTAACCAATCCGTAATCTTCTTTGCAACAGGTTTACCGTGATCGTTGACCCTTCCGCTTTTTGCTTCTTGGCTAGTTCAATAACCTTTGGCATTAAATCAAAGACCTTTTGTTCATCCACTTTTTTGCCTCTCTTTCCTTTTTAAAAATCTCCCATAACACTCTTCGCAGCCTATACTTTCCACAATCGAACAGCTTATATATCCGTCCTGGTAGATGACACTAACGGCTTCTAGGCAATCTTTAACCTTTGTCTTAGAATCATCGATCTCAATATATTTGGGGCAAGCAGAAAACAAGTTATCAAGATGAACTGGATAGGTGAATCCACCGGCACACCCCTGATCATGACATTTCCCCTCACATCGTGATGACCACCAGTAGAGACACTTCCTGCAGACACACCCAGGTGGCTCACCGCAATACAGACTGCTAAATTGACCGAATTGGTTCATTGTGAAAGATCCTCTCATTTACAGGATCTACCTCTCTCGTGTCGAATTAATCGGGAGGATAGCTATACATCTTGAAGCTTTAGTTGAAAAGACTGGAGATTACTAAGTTACTTCTTAGTCTTTAAGGCTATCTCCATTAATCTGGTAAGCTGAACCTGTAAAACTAACAAGGATTTTCAAAGCTTCCAACGTCTCATAGTTGGGGGTTTCATTTTTAGTGACTAATTCGTCTACTTGATTAAGTATTTTCCCAATAATTAAGTTGAGTTTTTCCGAGTTTGTCATTTTCGTTTTCACCTCCCCTCAATAACCAACGTTCTTAAACCCCCTGCCCTCAATAAACTATCTTCGCTGCTTGCCCCGGCTCGGCACACATCATGCACCCACGATCGGTGTCGTAGAAAAATAACATTTGTTCGTTGAATGTGTCTTTGACGATGACGCCACCTGGGAGGAAACTGCAATCTTCGAGGGCCACTGAGCCTGGGATGAACTTTTTGTTGATAAATTCTAGGACCTTTGATTTTGCTGACATTGTTATGGCTCCTTTCGTCTAGGCGATTTGCTTAACAGTCCTTCGGTTGAGCTGCTCGGTAAGGATCTGCTTCTTTTAAGCGCACTTCCTTTATCCCTAAATACTCAAACAGCTTGTGCTTTGAAATGTGGTAAGTCCATTTTGTGGACATCTTAACTGCATGGCCAAATGGCAAGATTCCTCGCTGGAGTCCTATGCGGATGAATTGTTCCGATATGTTGAGGATTTTGGCAGCTTCTTTGATCGACAGACTTTTAGCTGTGGCTTCAAGTGTTTCTGACATTGTTTTAACCATTACTTAAGCCAACCTCTTTCCTGGAATCCCCATATTTGATCGCCATCTCTTTTACAATTGCGACATAACCTTCAATGAGCTTCTTATCATCTGCAATGACATCAAGAGCGTTAAGCTTATTTCGTTTCGATACGCAAACTCCTTCGTCTGCCATCCGTCTGCGCATATTCGTGAGCCTAGTTTCCACACTCACGCCCATACGAGTATTGAGTAGGTCATAGCTTTCGGTTCGTAGGTCCCTAATATGCTCGTTGCCACCTAACTGCCGGGCCATTTTGACAATAAGGTTTTTGCTATCCTCCCTCCAGCTATGCGGGTTTAACGCAACTACATCCCGGATACCCTGAATCTCTTCTTTAGTTTCGGATATGGTACGTTCAAGTTCTTTTTGTTTAAGTTCCATATTGATGAGCAACTGGAGCTGAGGACTTAGTTCTTGGATTGGTGCCTTGAGTTGATTTTCCATTTCCACGAATTTTGTTATATACGTTGCAGTGAAGAGTACACCTTTTTCGCCAGTCATCTTATTGGCTACCATGTCACAGCCCTTGCGGGTGAGATAGTAATTTGGACGTGTCTCACCTTTGGAGTCAACATAGGTGCTTGGGATAAAGAAATCTAACGAGCGGAAATCTCCGCTGGTTAAAAACTGTTCATAACCCCGAATGGTTTCAAGTAGATCCTTGTGCTGCTTTCCGGTCATTACCGCTACATCCCGGCTGTCTATGAGCAATTTTCCATTTTGATTAATAACTGCTAGCTCCATAAATTAATCTCCTCTCTTTCAGATCAAACAGTCATCTCATCTAAGATAGCTGATTTGACCTCGTCTAAAACTGCGATAACTTGTCCGATGCTCGCCCCTTTATACTTGTATTTCCGTCATCAAGGATAAAAAATTTAGATCAATATTTAAGCACTTGGCAAGCTTAGATAACGCGTCCACGCTTGGGGCATATCTTCCGTTCTCAATATCCGAAATATAATTTCTTGACAACCCTGTGATCTCAGATACTTGTGCTTGGGTGAGCTTTCTTTCTTGACGTTTTTTGCTGACCGTTTCTCCAATTAATATCTTTTGCTCTTTTGTACTCATGTCCTCACCTCCCAAAAATATTGTACTGTATTTCCGTCAATAAATAAAACTCCAAAATTGAGCATTTTGAGACTTCCAAGAGCAAAAGCTAGCATCAACTTGTTATTCCGTCATTACGCTTAATAATACTTGTA
>DATMYU010000466.1:0-9658 GCA_035560775.1 Desulfosporosinus sp. | reverse complement strand
GGAGGAGGCAGCTTGCAATACAATTTCTTAAGTATACAAAAACCTTTTCCTGATTTTCATTGATAATGAGAGAAATAGAATAGCCACCTCTTAGTTTAAACCTAACAGGGAGCAAGCAAACCTAGAATGGGATCGTTCTCGGCATTCAAAAATACTTCCCCATTTTGGAACGAAGTTGAACTTCTCCCGCTAGAAAACTTTGCTCTCCTCCCTCCGTTTCAAGCAGCAAGGCTCCCTCAAGGGAGATTCCCTTGAAAATGCCCTGAACAACTTGCTCTCCCCGCAGGATTCTAACTTCTTCACCCAAACCGACTGCCCTTTCCGACCAACTTAACCTTAGCTCCTCGAACGCTTTTCTTTCGAGAGACATTAGTCGATTTTCTAAATGCTTCAGGATCGTAGCAGCCAGAATGTTTAGGTCTACTTCATACCCCAGAATGTCATAGAGAGTTGTTGCATTCAATGGAGTGCTTAACCGTTCACGTTTAAAGTTAACATTTAGCCCCATGCCTAGTATCAACGTTTGAACGCTATTCCATTCTCCTACTACTTCTCCGAGAATTCCGGCTATTTTCTGACCGTTGAAAATAAGATCATTCGGCCACTTAATCCCAATGCGAAGCTGAAAAAGCTCCCTTAATGCGTCAACGATTGCAACACTCGCAGCGAGAGTTATTTTAGAGGCATCCGCCAAGGACAAATTGGGGCGCAGTATCACGGACATCCAAAGTCCACCCCTTGGGGATTCCCACTGCCGCTGTAGTCGCCCTTGTCCCGCGCTCTGATGTTTTGCCAGGATAATTTGGCCATGGACCCCTCCTTGACGGGCAAGTACCTTAGCTCGATCATTTGTAGATGCCAACTCGTCTTCCAGACAGATCGTGCATCCTAAAGATGTCGTGGTCAACACCTGCTTTAAAACCCACTCATCTAAAGAAAGGGGCATTTTCAATAAGCGATAACCATTTTTTGTCAGTCCCTCGATCTCAAAACCTTCTTCTTTTAAAACCTTAATCTGTTTCCAGATGGCTGCCCGCGTGACATTCAGTTGCTGACTAATCCTTTCGCCAGACACATAGTCTCCAGCGTGCTCGGAGAGGAGATGAAGGATGTCATGACGTACCATTTAGATTCCTCTTTCCCAACTTGCCCTCGTCGTAGCTTTAATCTCACCGAGATCTAAACTAAAATCTAAAGCCTTAACTGAATTGGTCAAAGCGCCAATTGAAATCAAGTCGACCCCCGTCTCAGCCACTTCACGGAGGCGTTCTTCTTTCATGCCCCCCGATGCTTCAACAATTGCTCGATGGTCAATATATTGGACTGCTTCCCGCATTTCTTCTGAGCTCATATTGTCTAACATAATTACATCGACACCACAGGTAAGCGCTTCTTTCACCTGTTCAAGGCTTTCACACTCGACCTCGATCTTGGTCATATGCCCGACCTGAGCCTTGATTCGCTCGACAGCCTCCGTTAATCCACCTACAGCGGCAAGATGGTTATCCTTTAACATCACCGCATCATAAAGCCCAAATCGATGGTTCTGTCCACCGCCCACCCTGACTGCATATTTCTGTAACATACGCCATCCCGGAAGAGTCTTTCGTGTATCCACAATGCTAACCGAAAGACCTGCGACCAGATCGACCGCTCGTTTTGTTGCCGTAGCGATTCCTGAGAGATGTTGTAAAAAATTTAACGCCGTTCGCTCACCCTGTAAAATACTGCTTAATGAGCCGACTAATTCGAGCACAACCCCTCCGACCTTCACAAGATCTCCGTCTTTGGCCAGCATATGGATCTCAATCCGTGAATCGACACGCTGAAAGACCTGTTCAACAAGCGAGAGACCAGCGACAACACCTTCTTGTTTGGCATAAAGCTTTGCCAATCCGGTTAAATCTTCCGGCAAAATTCTGGTACTAAGGTCCCCCGTCCCGATGTCTTCCTGCAATGCTCGATCAATCAGCTTCTGAAACTGGAACGTAGCAAACATGATTTCCCTCCTTGTGTTGCAGAGAGTGCTTTTGCCAGAGTTCGTCAAGCCGCAATGGATAGTCTGATCGGAAATGACCACCTCGACTCTCCTTGCGATCGTATGCGGCCTTGGCAATCGCCACTCCCACCGTCAACATGTTGGCGGTTTCGATATCTTCTATACAGCGTATTGATAAGTCCTCTCGTTCCCAAGCTATCAATAACTCAGTGGCCTTCCTGAGACCCGTCTCATCACGCAAAATACCAACAGTGTCCCACATTAAGTCTTTGATACGAGTCCGCAAACCTTGACCATCTAATTGTTTTACAGATTCAATTATTCCTGTTCTATTTAGACATCCTTCAGGGCTAAGAACGCTCTCCCACGAAGGGCGTTTTGCTCCACTCTTGTCCCTAATTTTTTCTACGATGCGTGCCCCAAAAACCAATCCATCCAGCAATGAATTACTTGCTAATCGATTTGCGCCGTGCACCCCATTACAAGCACATTCTCCAGCCGCATAAAGATGAGGTAGGTTTGTTTCTCCATATGTGTTCGTTGCAATCCCACCCATCATGTAATGAGCAGCCGGGGCAACCGGCAAAGGCGTAGTTAGAACATCAACCCCATATTTCAAACAGGTATCGTAAATTTTAGGAAACCGTTTTAAAATTGTTTCCCGTCCGATGGGGCGAAAATCCAAGTAAACTGAGCCTTGGTTCATTTCCTGCCAGATGGCCCGTGCGACAATATCGCGCGGAGCAAGTTCCTTACCCGGTATATTCTCCATAAAGCGTACCCCTGCGGCGTTAATTAAATATGCGCCTTCTCCACGTACCGCTTCAGATATAAGAAAACGGGGTACCTTAGGAATCAACAACGCCGTAGGATGAAATTGCACAAATTCCATGTCCATTAAGTCTGCCCCAGCACGAAAGGCTACTGCCATTCCATCACCCGTTGCCACACTAGGATTCGTCGTAAAACGATAAACTTGCCCTAAACCTCCGGTTGCCAAAACTACGGCATTGGCTAAGTGCCCTTCGAGTTCTCCCGTCTCCTCGTTAATAACTAGGGCTCCTATAATGTCCCCTTTATAATTTTCTAATAGATCAACCAAAAAACAACCTTCACCAATCGTAATATTAGGAAGTTCCTTGACTTTGGCAACTAGAGCCCGCTCGATTTCCCACCCCGTTGCATCCCCCAGCGCATGAAGTATTCTCCTCTGGCTATGTGCACCTTCTTGCGTGAGTGCAAGCTCCCCATTATTGCGGTCAAACTGAGTACCCATGCCCATAAGTTCTTCTACACAGGTAGGCCCCTCTTCAACCAGAATCCTAACGGTCGCCGGGTCGCAAAGCCCTGCACCTGCCCGTAACGTGTCCTCAAGGTGGAATGTCGGTGAGTCCGATTCATCAATAGCTACCGCAATCCCACCCTGGGCATGCTCAGTATTGCTTTCTTCGACCGTTTTCTTCGTAAGCACCGTGACCTGAAAATCCCCACTCGCCTTAATCGCCGTGTACAACCCGGCAATACCACTACCCAAAACAAGTATATCCGAATCAAAGACCTTGATCCCTGATTTGGACCAAGGGTATAAATAACGTCTCAACTCGCCCATCCCCTGCTCTTCTGCTGCTTACAAAGCAAGCATTCGGTCCAGCGCCGCTTTGGCTCTGACTCGTATTTCCTCTTTCACCGTAACACGGGGAGAGAGGGTAATTAGCGCATCTCTTACTTTTTCTAAAGTTGTCAATTTCATATTTGGGCAAGTCAAACGATCAGAAGCCAGATAGAATACTTTGTCTGGACAAACCTGATGAAGTCGATGCATTATCCCAGACTCCGTCCCTACAATAAATTCCTGGCTTTCTGAGTTCTGAGCGTACGAGATTAACCCAGCTGTGGATCCCACATAATCGGTCACCTCACAAATATCTGCCCTGCATTCCGGGTGTACGATAACCTTTGCTAACGGATGCTCTTCTCTGGCCCGAAGAATATCTTCCTTCGACAATCTATGGTGTGTTTTACAGTACCCTGGCCATAACTCAATCGAACGCTCAAGAATATTGGCAGCGTAACGGCCAAGATTTTCGTCTGGAATAAATAGGATATCTTTTCCCTTTAAAGATTGCACAACTTTTACCGCGTTAGATGAGGTGCAACAGATATCGCTCTCTGCTTTAACTTCTGCTGATGTATTAACATAACAGACCACCTGAACTCCGGGAACCCTTTTTTTATAGGCCCGTAAGCCTTCGGCATCAACCATGTCCGCCATAGGACAACCAGCCTGCGCATCCGGCAATAATACCGTTTTATCAGGTGACAAAATAGCCGCACTTTCAGCCATAAAATGAACACCACAAAAAACAATCACTTCAGCGTCCGTTTGGGCAGCCTGCTGACTCAGTTGCAGAGAATCTCCGACAAAATCGGCAATATCCTGAACTTCAGGTCTTTGATAATAGTGGGCTAAAATGATTGCTTTACGTTCTTTTTTAAGGACTTCAACCTCCCGCGCTAAAGTCTGAAACAACTCTTCGCTAATTGTATAGTTCATAGGTGACCCACCTTCCCTAAAGTGACAGAATCTTTCTTAGATACTAGTCCATTCTGACTCACCTTGTCAAGATTTTTGTCCATGTACCTCTTCTGAAGCAATCTTTATTTGACGGTTTTTATCATCGACAAAGACGACTTTAGGATGATACTGATGCGCCGCTTCATCCGTTAACATGGCGTACGAAATAATAATGACTTCGTCCCCAACTTGCACCTGCCTTGCAGCTGAGCCATTCAAGCAAATCACACCTGAGTTTCTCTCCCCAGGAATAACATAAGTTTCAAACCTTGCCCCATTGTTATTATTCACAATCTGAACTTTCTCATTTGGCAAAATATCCGCAGTTTCCATTAATGCGATGTCAATCGTGACACTGCCCATATATTGAAGATTTGCTTCTGTTACGATCGCTCTATGAATTTTGGATTTCATCATCATTCTAAACAACGGCTTCAACCTCCACAACTTTGTTATCAATCAAACGGGTTGATCCGAATCGAACTGCTAAAGCGATAAGCACAGTGCTCACTATATTGCTTACTTCAGATAAATCACCCACGTCTCTGACTTCGACATAATCGATAACACCATGGCTTGCACGGGTGATTTTATTCCGTATACGCATTTCAATCTCTCGAGCTGATCTTACTCCAGATCGTATCTGTATTTCCGCCTCATTAAGACTCTTAGACAAAATCAAGGCTTCCTGGCGTTGTTCCGGGGTTAAAAAGATATTACGCGAGCTTATAGCCAGCCCATCCTGTTCACGGACAATCCGAACCGGACAAACCTCAATCGGAAGGTTGAGATCACTGACCATACGTTGGATAATCAGATATTGCTGATAATCCTTCTGCCCAAAAAAGGCTAAATCCGGTTGGACAATATTAAACAATTTACATACCACCGTCACTACACCGCGAAAATGTCCAGGACGCTTTGCTCCACATAGCATCGAATCCAACTGACCCACCTCAACATAGGTAACTATCGGTTGAGGATACATTTCATGATCAGTCGGGTGAAAGAGTGCATCAACGCCTGCATCTTCCACTAAACGTGCATCTCGCTCCAAATCCCTGGGGTAACTCGAATAGTCTTCGGTCGGCCCAAATTGTAATGGGTTGACAAAAATACTCAGCACAACATAGGCACCGCTTTGTTTGGCCCGCTCAACTAACGCCAAATGTCCCCGATGCAAATAACCCATGGTGGGTATGAGTGCAATTTTACGGCCCCTGTTTTTTTCTAAAGCGATTATTTCCCGTAGTTCAGAAATGTGCGAAGTCCTTTTCACAGTTATCTCCTCCTTTCATCAATAACCAACTGCCTTTAATTCTTATGGTTTGGTGAAAGTAATAAATTCAACAGGTTTAACTCCTCATCCGGATACGTTACTCCCTGCAGTGCCTTCTTATTTTCTCCTAGCTCTAAGGCCTTTGACCCTAAGACCCTATAAATATCCACAAGTTCAGATGGCATACATTCTAAGTGACCCTGAATCACTCGTGCATCCCCGCGAGCAATCGGACCCGTCAATGCTTGGGGTAGTCCTACCTTTTCCAAATTAGAAAGTGTCCCTCTCATCAGCGGCAACAAGGAATCCAAAGCATCCTCCCCTTGAATTCCCGCCTTAGCAAATAGCTCCACAGCCACAGAGGCAAGGACCACCAAATAATTTGAGGCCACCACTGCACCCGCATGATAAAGTGACTTTTGGGCCACCAAGATGTGATGAGGGGTCCCTCCCAGATCCTTCACAATCTCCTCTCCGAGCTCCTCTTCGTCGCCTTCGATACCGAAATGAGTCCCCGGAAGGATGGCCAACGCATTCTCTACACTCGCAAAAGCCTGCAGGGGATGCAACGATAAGTAACGCACTGGCAGGTCTGCCTTAATGCGTAAAACATCTGAAGAGAATGAGCCCGAACAGTGAATCCACACTTGTCCTGGTTTTATAAAGACATTTGCACTTAGTTTCTCTGCAACCGTTCGAATCATACCATCCTGGGTGGTAATAAACAAAATATCAGCGGTGGAAGCAAGTTTTTCTAAAGGAAGTAGTTCTTTATCTAAATGACTGCAAAATCTCTCATATGAAAGACGACTTCGGGTATGAACTCCTACACATTCATGCCCCACTTCTTCCAGGCGTACAGCCAAGGCTGTACCTACTATTCCGGCTCCGATAATCCCGAATTTCATTTCGTTCCCCCCTTCCAATTTCCCTTTTTATCTCAGTCGTATAGATCCAAGTGGTATTCTTTGAGGACGCGATAATCGATCAAGACTTAATAAAAAATACCCCCACAAGCGTGAAGGTACATCATTTTCCCTCTCCGTCTCGGTCAATAGATCCAAGCGGTATTATTTGTTGTTTGGGCTCTTTGGACCGTTGAGGGCTAATGGGCACCAAACATAGTGCCCGAGATCGTCGTCGTTCACCTAAAACAGTACAATTCTTGCGATATTGTCTGGTTAATTAGGTTTACTGTAGGGATGCGATCATCTTGTCCTACCGTGTGAGGGGGAGCACCTTTCCTTCTCCGAACACTGCCTGTATGGATCTTCCCGATGGCAACACAAGTGTTGGCGCGATCTCTCGCAAAGGGGCAAGCACAAAGGCCCGATCTTCCAGATAAGGATGCGGCAATCTTAATTCTTCAGACTCACTCACTCTATTATCATAAATTAGGATATCTATGTCAATAGTCCTAGCGCCCCAATGCACCTTACGCTCTCTTCCGAGCCGACGTTCAATCTCCTGACAAACATGAAGAAGATCCAATGGTTCAAGCAATGTGTCGATCTCAATGACCTGGTTCCAGTACTGAGGTTGATCCATTACACCCCAAGGTTCTGTCTCATAAATTCTTGAAATGGCCAAAATCTTTATCGCCGGGCTCATCAAGGCCGAGATCGCCTCTTTGAGATAAAGGGCTCGGTCTCCCAAATTACTACCTAACCCCAGAAACGCCCTCATACTCTCTCTCCTGCCCCACGCCAAATCTCCACCGAAACATCTCTAAAAATTCCGGAAATCGGGGCTTGGGGTTTATGCACCTCTACCCTTACGGAGGTACAGACAAATTGCTCTAAAACTTGTTGCGCCAAATCCTCTGCCAAATGCTCCAACAATTGATGACTGTCTCCAGTAACACACGCCTTTATTACTTGATACACCTCTCCATAGTGGATTGTATCCTCCACTTGGTCTGAAGATCCTGCCTGGCTCAGATCAGAAAAAAGGTCCATATCAATTAGAAATCTCTGTCCCAAGACTTGTTCCTCTGGCAATGCTCCGTGGTAAGCATAAAATTCCAACCCACGAAGATGAATAACATCATGCCCCAACATAATGTGCCCCCCTCTGTCCCCGCACAATGGCATCAGCCATTCGCACTGCCCTCAAATTTGCTTGAACATCGTGAACACGTATTATATCTACCCCTGCAACAACTCCCAGAACACTAGTCGCAAGTGTACCCTCTAAACGTTCATCCACCGTTTGGTTCAATGTCTTTCCGATCATAGATTTGCGAGACGTTCCTAGTAGCACAGGATAACCAAGTGTTTTAAATTCCGCCAAACGAGCCATAACCTCAAGGTTTTGCTCCGTTGTTTTTCCGAATCCGATTCCCGGATCGACAATAATTTGATCTCCGGACAATCCATTGGCTTTTGCCTGTTCAATACTTTGACTTAAGAAGGTCAATATATCTCCCATGAGCTGATGATAGGTCGTTCCATCTTGGTTATGCATTACGATCACGGGAGCCTGATATTCTCCAACCACTCTAGCCATATCAGGGTCTTTCTGCAATCCCCAGACATCATTAATCATGTGAGCTCCTGCTTTAAGAACCTTGTCAGCGACCTTAGCCTTATAGGTGTCTATTGAGATTGGAATGCCTACACGTTCTAAGAGCGTCTTCAATACCGGTTCCAAACGATGCCATTCCTCTTCGGCGCTCACATCCTCATGCCCCGGTCGCGTTGATTCCGCTCCAATGTCTAAAATATCTGCGCCTTCTTCAACCATTCTTTCCGCTTGAGCGACTGCATCCTCAATGTTGAAGTAGCTACCCCCATCAGAGAATGAATCTGGCGTAACATTTAAGATTCCCATAACCAAAGTACGTTCTCCCAATGTTAGTTCCCGTCCTCGACAATTCAAGATTCGGGTTTGAGCGGGCTCCAAAGTCAGGATTAAAGACTTTAAAGCATGTCCGATCTTATTAAGTCCAAAAGGTTGGGCTAATACCTTACTGGCAAGATGTTCAAGTTGACGAACTGTACCAAGCAACATAATATCCGTGGCAGGCAAACTATTGGTAACCACGTCCCGATGGACTGCCGCATCTCCACCAACTGATAACATTTCTTGTTTCAGGATATGGGCAATCCATAAAGGAACTTGTTCTAATTTTATGCCACGACCCACTCCTTTGCCTGCCATAAGACCGATTCCTCGTGAATCAGAACCAATTTGAGTCAAAGCCTTTTTAGCCTCTACCAAATTATCTAGGGTAACCCACCTCATACCATACGTTTGCATAGTTGCTACCTCCTATTAATACATAATCAGCTTCATCGCAGGGTTAAACTTGTAACATTGGTTTTGAACTGAGCATTGTCGACAGTCTCTGGACCAGTCATCGGCTAAAGCCAAGGCTTCTCCCATAAAGCTCAAATTATCCTCACCATGCCGGCGATGTTCCCGAATCCCTGTTAAAATCATCTGAACAGCCTCCGGAGAAAACCTGCAAACTTCAAGCAAAGGAAGAGCCAGCCGCGCGCTAACCAATGCGTGATCCTCACCAGTTTCATATTCCACCCAACGCCCAATATCATGAAGAAAGGCCGCTGCATATACCTCCTCTTTTAACAGTAGGGCTTCACCTTTTTCCAGCATATAGGCATAAGCGATACGAGCAACGTTTAAACCATGCTCAAAGCCATGTTTACAGAAACGACGTTCCTTTTCTAGTTCGTCAATCTTTTCTATGTAACGAATATAATCTTCATGTTCTAACAGCTGGTTGACACGGGCCATTGAGCGTAACATATCATTCAACTCCAAAAATATTATTACATAAAAC
>DATMYU010000465.1:0-10335 GCA_035560775.1 Desulfosporosinus sp. | reverse complement strand
ATTAGACCATAAACTGTGAAATCTCAGTTTGTTAAGATATAATAATGCTAAGACAGGTTGTCCACCGCAAAAATTAAGTTGAAAGAGAGGCTTGTGTATGGGAAAAACGCTTATTGTAGCAGAAAAACCGTCTCAAGCTCGTGAATATGCCGCGGCCTTAGGAGTTCGAGGTAAAGGGGACGGATACCTCGAAAATGAACAGTATGTGATTACTTGGTGCTATGGTCACCTTTTAGAGTTGGAGCGTCCAGAAGCGTATATGGATCTTGAGCGGGTCGGGAAACGCTGGAGTTTACACCGTTTGCCAGTTCTACCCGGTCTGAATATGTTTCGTCGGGTGGTTAAATCCGGGGCAGTTAAACAATATCAGGTCATTCAAAAATGGTTAAAGTCTTCGGATATCGAAGCGGTTATTTGTGGAACAGACGCTGACCGAGAAGGGCAATTACTCTTTCAGGAAGTCTGGGATGCCTCCTTGTGCAGTAAACCAGTGTCAAGGCTGTGGATTTCCTCACTGACGACTGCGGCGATTCTGGAAGGATTGAAACAATTGCGTAGTGCAGAATCTGTGGCAGGGCTGGCGTCTGCTGGAAATGGCCGAGCGTTTGCAGACTGGGATTTTGGCATGAATCTGACCGAAGGGTTCACCGCGTTATTTGGCAGCTTTGATGAGGTGCGAAAAAAACCAAATGTTATATCGATAGGGCGTGTGCAGACCCCGACACTTGCTTTAATCGTGGAGAGGGAATGGGAGATTGAACGCTTTGTTGCCCAACCTTTTTACGAAGTGCGCGCTGAGTTCGCGGCAACTCAGGGGGAGTATCCTGGGAAGTGGTTTGATCCAAGTGAAGAGGCGAAACGTATTACGGACCCCCAAGATGCCGAGAAGATCGTGGCTAAAACGCAGGGTAAACCAGGAAAAATAACTAAAATGGAGCACAAGGATGTGCAGGAACCAGCGCCGTTGTTGTTTGATCTGACCTCCCTAACGATAACTGCCTCCAAAAAATACGGATTCGGCGCGGAAAAGGTTCTCCAATTAGCCCAGTCTCTTTATGAGAAAAAGGCGATTACCTATCCTCGAACCGACTGTGCCTATTTGTCGGAGGACCTTGTGCCGAAGTTGCCAGATCACCTACAGGCTGTACGTCAAGAGCCATACACGAATTTAGTAGACGAAGCAGATAGTTTGGGAGTGCCTAAGGGGAAACGCGTGATCAATACGATCACCGCCCATCATGCCATCATTCCGACGACAGAGAAAGTCGCCATCGAGAGACTTAACAGTGAGGAACAGAAACTCTATGATTTGATCGTTCGCCGTTTCCTAGCCGTCTGGTTTCCGCCTGCCCGCTATCACCAAACTGAGGTGATAACCGAGGTGGAGGGTGAGCCTTTTCGCACGAAAGGAAAGGTTTTGTTGAGCCTAGGATGGAAGACGGTTTACGGCCCGGATGAATTTGAGGATGGGGTTGTACGCAAAGCTAAAAAGAAAGATGATCATTCCCAGGCAGACGATGAAAATGCGGCGCTCCCGCCCTTGAGCAAGGGAGAGAATGTACAGACAAAACGTGTTTTCAGTGAAGAAAAGACCACTAAACCGCCCAAACGCTATACCCAGGGAGACCTTCTGAAAGCTATGGAAGGAGCGGGCAAGCAAATTGATGATGAGGTGTTGCGCCAGCAATTAAAAGGGAAAGGGCTGGGTACTGTGGCGACTAGACCAGCCATCATGGAAAACCTCATTGACAGGGGATACATCCTCCAGGAACAAAAAGTGTTGAAACCTACAGAGAAAGGGTCTGAACTCATTCGTCTCATCAAGGAACGACTTCCTCAGGCCCAACTCTTGATCAGTGCGGAAATGACAGGACAGATGGAATTTAATCTTTCTAAAGTGGAAAAAGGGGAACTGGCGATCGAGCTCTATATGGCGGACGTAGAAGACGCTATTGGGCGGATTATAGAGGAGCTGCGTTCCTTTGAACACAAACACGGTAAAACCCCTCTGGCCCTTGCACCTACAGCACAAGCTCCAGGAACAGGGAAAAGAGATAGGACGAAAACGAACCGCAAGAAGCCGAGTAAGGCTCAAGCCCAGTCTTCAGTGAAGGTTTTCGGAGAGAGCTCAGTAGAAGAAAAGCCTAAGCCTAAGTCAAAGGAGAATTCGACGGGTGATATAACTGTGTTAGGCACATGCCCTAAGTGTGGCGGAGATGTGATCGAAGGACAGAAAGGGTTCGGGTGCGCGAGTTGGAGAGAGGGATGTCGCTTCGTGATATGGAAAGATTCGATTTGTGGTAAGATACTCACACCAAATCAGATAAAGAGTCTACTGAAAAAAGGAAAAACCCCACTGATTAAGGGGTTTAAATCCAAATCAGATAAATCGTTTGCGGCTTATCTGATTTGGGAAGATCCCAAGGAGGCCAAATTAAAATTTGAGTTTGAGCAATGAGCGGAGTGTTGTTAAAAAACGGTACGCTCGTTTTACCGACGAGTATCCATGAGAACGGCATGCTCTTTATGGCGGAGGGTATGATCATAGCCCTTGGTTCTACTCAGACACAACCCGGGTTAGAAGAACAGCTGAAGTTCGTTTCGGGTGACTCTCAGGTTGTCGATCTAGGCGGAGATATTCTTATTCCTGGCTTGATCGATACTCATGTTCACGGAACCGGTGGCTTTGATACAATGGACCAAACCTTGAGCAGTCTAAAGGAACTCGGACAGGCTTTGCTTAGCGAAGGAACGACTGCTTTTCTCCCGACTACCATGTCATGCCCACAGGAAGAACTTTTTGCCGTTTTGGAGGGAATCCGAGTAGAAATGGATGCGCGAGCGAGGCTAGAGAAGTCAGGGCTGGGGGAGGAGAAAGAACGGTTGGATCCTGCGGGGGATGGAGCGGAAATCCTCGGGGTACACCTCGAAGGGCCGTTTCTCTCGCTGCATTTAAAGGGAGCCCAAGCGGGTGAGAATATCTTCCCTATAGAGGGCCATGCTATGACAGTTCTCACAGAGCTTACAAAGCGATTTCCTCGCCTCATACGCATCTTAACCTTAGCAGTGGAACGTCCGGATGCCCGGAACCTGGTTCAGCATTGTTTAGACCACAGCATCATTCCTTCGGTAGGACATTCGGACGCGACCTATGAAGAGATGCAAGAAGCTCTCAACTGGGGACTTCGACATGTGACACATGCCTTTAACGCCATGCCCCCGATCCACCACCGCCAACCAGGTTTATTAACCTCAGCTTTGACCCATTCGGAAGTGATGATCGAATTGATCGCCGACGGAGTGCACATTCATCCCAGTGTGTTAGAAATGGCCTTGCAATTGAAACCCTTAGGGCGCGTGTGTTTGGTCTCAGATGGGACCAGGGCGGTAGGCATGCCTGATGGAGATTACGATCTGGGAGGACAACTTACGAGAGTGAGGCAGGGAACTGTGCGCTTGGTGGATGGGACACTGGCCGGAAGCGCTCAGCCCCTTTTACACGGCGTACGGACCTTGGTGAGTAAGGTTAATTGGCCATTGCAGAAGGCTGTGCATTATGCTTCCCTTAATCCAGCACAGCTTCTCGGCATTGATGATCGGTTGGGTAGCTTGGAACTTGGCAAAGAAGCCACCTTCCTACGGCTCACCCCGGAGCTGCGTCTTAAAGAGGTTTGGCTAAAAGGAAGGTTAGTTGTGCAAAATTATATTTAAAATCGTGAATAATAGATAGGATGGAGATATCAGTGCAAACATCATTTGATCATTTGGGGCTCGACGAGGCTTTAGTGACTGCCCTAAAACAGGAAGGAATTCATGAACCGACAGCAATCCAAGAACAAACTATCCCTTTTATATTGGAAAATAGAGATGTTGTCGGTCAATCGGAAACGGGCACAGGTAAAACTTTGGCCTTCCTTCTTCCCATTTTACAGAGGATTGATACCCAAAAGCGAGAAACACAAGCCATGATATTAACCCCAACCCATGAACTGGCCATCCAAATCCAAAAGGAAATTGAAACCTTGGCTAAGGATTCTGGTCTTCCAGTCACGTCAACAGCAATCATAGGGAACGTGAATATCACGAGACAAATAGAAAAACTAAAGGAAAAGCAGCATATTATCGTGGGCTCCAGCGGTCGAATCCTTGAACTAATCCAGAAGAAAAAAATTACATCTCAAACAATTAAGACAATTGTTCTTGATGAGGCCGATCGGCTAGTCGATGAAAATAATTCTCAGACCGTCAAGGCGGTCATTAAGACAACCTTAAGTAGGACCCAACTTTTGATGTTTTCAGCCACCTTACCCCCGGCGACCCTGCAGCGGGCTTCTGAACTATTAAAAAACCCTGAAATCGTTCGAGTGACCGATAAAGTGATGATTGCCCCTACGATTACACATATGTATTTTCTGGCGGAACAACGAGATAAAATTGAAACTCTAAGAAAGCTTATTCGGATGATTATCCCTACACGAGCCCTAATCTTTATTAACAAAAGTGAAGAAATAGAGAAAATGGTAGAGACACTAAAATTTCATGGCTTGGAAGCAGAAGGAATATACGGTGGTGCAAACAAAACCGACCGTAGGAAAGCCATGGATGACTTTAGAAGCGGCAAGATTAGCTTACTAGTGGCTTCAGATTTGGCGGCTCGAGGGCTGGACATCAAAGGGATTACCCATATCTTCAATCTTGATTTATCCGAGGATCCTCAACTTTACCTTCATCGAGTGGGAAGAACAGGTCGGGCTGGTGAAAGCGGGATAGCGATATCCATTGTGAGCGCTAAAGAAGGATACTTCATAAAAAAGTTAGAAAGTATGTTCGAAATTAAAATTAGCCATAAAGAAATGCTTCTGGGCAAGATAGTTGATCCGAGAAAAAAGCGGCCTTAAAGAGAGGGAGTAAGCGACCTGGTTCTTCTAAGGCTTAACGTGTAAAAGCCGTTCACACGACGGATACTTTATACCTATACAGACCCCCATGCCGCTTAAGCGGCACCACTGATGAATGAAATAATGCTTATTCCAGGGCAGAAAGTATAAGTTTTGGGTGGCATAATTCTGGTGGTATAAGTGCAACTAGGCGGCCGCCGGCGCCTGCGGGTCCCTTCTCACCATCCATGGTTACAGGGACACTCTGCCATCCATGGCCAGCCAAGTTTTCTTTAGGACAATCCTAAATGACGACAATTCCAAACAAAATTTGGACCAGACAGTTAAAGTGTGCAGAATATCGAGAAATACTAACTCCTTTTTGTGAGTGTGTAGTATAATTATACTGCGGACAAGAAGGAGAAAAACTAGGCGAGTAATCACGAAAAAAGAAGAACTTTTAGGTGGGTACTGTTGCTTAGGGATAAAGAATGTAAACGTTTAGGGGGATAACCCCCTTAAAAGGAGGATATTATGCACACAGCTCCTTTGGATTTAGCTCAGGCGCTTGAAGAAGAAGGATATCTAATCGATGAGGAAGCGGCGACAACCTTGTTTCTTGCTTTAGCCTTGGAGAAGCCTTGCCTTATTGAAGGACCGGCTGGGGTCGGAAAGACACAGTTGGCTTTGGCACTTGCGCGTGTGGAAAAACGAAAATTAATTAGGCTTCAGTGTTATGAAGGACTTGATATTAATAAGGCCTTGTATGATTGGAATTATGCTAAACAGCTTTTGCGCTTACAGCTTGCCAAGTCAGAAGAGTGGGATAAAATTAAAGTTGATCTATTCTCAGAGGAGTTTATACTCTCTCGACCTCTCCTTGAGTCAATCCTTTCTTCAGAACCGGTGCTTTTACTGATTGACGAATTGGATAAAAGTGATGAGGAATTCGAAAGCTTTCTTCTAGAATTACTTGCGGAATTTCAGGTCACTATTCCTGAAATGGGGACTATTTATTCGAAAACAAAGCCTGTCGTGATCTTAACCAGTAATAATAGCCGTGACTTTAGTGATGCCTTAAGACGGCGTTGCATACATATCTATTTGACATATCCTTCTTTAAAACGAGAAATTTCAATTCTTAACTCGCAATCTCCAGAGCTTTCGGAGCGATTAACAAAGGATGTTTGTGAGTTCGTTTCCAAGGTAAGGAAGTTACCGTTACAAAAACTACCGAGTGTATCTGAAACAATCGACTTTGCACGGGCACTGAAGGCGCTTCACAAAGAAGAATTAAACTACGGTGAGCTTATAGGTACGCTCAGCGTATTATTGAAATATCCTAAGGACATTGCCAAGTTAGAGGAGCGTCTTAAAAAGTGGGAGACCGAGTAAGAAGGACAGAAAATATGGATGGATGGAAGTTTATCAGATTAGTTTATGCTTTAAGACAGGTTTCTGTAGCTGTTTCCTCCCAAGACATACTAGATGCCCAAATCGCCTTGCAGCGTTTTCCTCATCTTGCGGAGAAACAGATATTGAAATCCCTATTTATCCACCGTCCCCAAGATTCCTCAATTTTTGAGACGGTTTGGAGAATCCTAATAGAAAATCCAAAGCCTTATGTGCAAGATTATGTGGAGGACGAGACGAAAAATGCTGTCCTAGAAGAATCCGAAGACAGTTCGGGGGTAGGAGGACAAGGCGTAGGGCATGGAACTGGTGGCGTTAGTCTTACAGCTAAGGGAAATATGTTGGACTCTGCAAACCTTTCTACTCTAATTCCTTTTTCTCGGCTTGAGGAACTTACTCGTAGCGAATTAGAATTTGAAGATATGGTTAAAACTGTTTTGAGTGAAATGGACTTTTATACTTGGATCAATTCCTATGATTTGGCCTATCAACGTAATAAGCTTGACGATGAAACCTGGTACGCACATCAGGAGCGTCGGGCAGCTGTTATTACAGAAATTCGGCAGCAGTTATTGACGGCACAAGTTAGCCACGAAAATAGTTGGGAACCCCTTGTACGACAGCATTGGTTATTTAAATCGCTTAGTACGCTAACAGAACAAGAAAAAGACACTGTAAAGGCTAGCATTCGGAAATGGGCACGTAAATTAGCGGTTCGGCCAGGATCACGGTGGAAAACTAGTCATCGAGGGACAATCGACATTTCACGGATCGTTCGGCAAAGCGTCCAGTCGGATGGAATACTTTTCCGCTTAAGTTACCGTCAAAAAATTCCACGTGCCTCAGAATTGGTGGTATTATGTGATGTATCGAATTCAATGGCCGCGTTCGTTGAGTTCTTAATCTATCTGGTCACATGTCTAAGAGCCCGTTTCCGAAAGATACGAGTGTTCTTTTTTATCGATGCCGTCTGGGATGTTTCAGATTTTGTGTGGGAGGATGACCTTAGTGGAGTAAAACAAGAGATTAAAAGTTGGGGTCGAAAAGCAAGTTCTGGGTTTTCAGATTACGGGGTTGTATTTAAGGAACTAGTTGAGGATAAACTAAGCGAGGTGTCCTCAAGGGCAACCGTTGTTATCTTGGGGGACGGTAAAAACAACTATCGTCCTGCTCAAAGTGAATACCTAGCACAGATTTCTGAAAAAGTTCGGCGTGTATTTTGGCTAAATCCCTTAGAGGTTGAGGAATGGAATGAACGGGATAATATGATGAAAGAGTATCAAAAGTATTGTTCAAATGTGTATAGGTGCCGTTCAGCTGACGACTTACAGCGAATTGTCCAGGATATTTTTTAAAGGGCACGATGCATCGTGCCCATGAAGGATGGAGGTAACTTTCATTTTCATCTTATTTCTGGTCATTTTCTTGATTACTCTCATGCAGCTTGTTTTCTTGGGATCCGTTATTTTCTTAGAAAATAGGGATCCTACAAAAACTATCATCTGGTTATTAATTCTGGGATCTTTGCCGGTTTTGGGGGCCTTGCTTTATTTGCTGTTAGGACGCGTTGTGCGGAAGCACCAACTTTCCCGTCATAAACAAGTGAGAAAGGAACAAACTGAGGAAATTCTTAAGGAGCAGCAAGTTAGGCCTAAGCCTGAGGATATTAACCAAGTAGGAACCATTCCAATGAACAAGAAGCTGGCCAACCTCTTGCTTAATGATGCTGCTGCGCCACTAACCCTCAATAATCGCTCTGAAGTTTTAACCAACGGGCAAGATACATTCAAGGCTCTTTTCACTGCACTAGAAGGAGCTAAGGATCACATTCATCTGGAGTTTTATATTTTCCATAACGATGCGATTGGTCGAGATATTCTTAACCTAATAATTCGGAAAGCGTCCGAGGGAGTGAAAGTACGCGTCCTAGTGGATGGGTTAGGGAACCGGTCAATAACGAAACGATTTGATGAGCTGAAGCAAGCTGGGGTTGAGGCGAAAGGATTCTATCCTGTGCGCTTTCCATTCTTATCAAGGCGACTTAATCTGCGTAATCATCGTAAGATTGTCGTGGTCGATGGCCGGATAGGCTTTCTCGGAGGACTGAACGTCGGGGATGAATATTTGTCACGTAATAAAGAAATCGGATTTTGGCGGGATACGTTTCTCAAGCTCGAAGGGGATTCTGTTAATTCTCTTCAAGCAGTCTTCTTAAATGACTGGAATGGCGTGACTCAGCAGGGAATACATGATCCATTATATTATCCGCAACCACAGTGTTTGGGTGTTCAAATGACTCAAATTGCGGCCACTGGTCCCGATTCTGATTGGGGTTCCATGTTGCAAATTTTTTTTGTGGCTTTGACTAGTGCAGAAAAGACAATCTATATTGAGACCCCCTATTTTATTCCAGACGAAGGATCTGTAATGGCCTTGAAAACGGCTGCACTCAGTGGTCTAGACGTCAGGATTATCCTTCAGGGCGTTCCCGATCACAAGATTACCTATTGGGCGTCCCATTCTTATGTTGAAGAATTACTTGAATCAGGTGTTCGAATCTACCGATACCAAAAAGGGATACTCCATGCTAAAATCCTTATTCTCGATGGTGAAATTGGAGTAGTGGGATCGACTAATTTTGATATTAGGAGTTTCAGCTTGAATTTTGAAATCAGTGCTTTTATTTATGACAATAAATTTGCCCAACGCCTAGAACAGGACTTTCAACAAGATCTTGCTAGCAGTGATGAACTAGTGCTTGAAGAGTATAGGAAGCGTCCATTGTTAAACCGTATTAAAGAATCGAGCGCACGCCTGTTTTCTCCGCTCCTATAGAAAATTCTCCATGCTCTCGCGTGAAAGCGACCACCGTAATTTAATTGCTTGCAATGCAACGCTGTAACTGGGTTGATCCCAGTTTTCTAAAGCTCGGTCTAAATCAAAGCTATTACTAGCCATGAACAGATGCTGTGCTAGTAACACAAGCGCTTTATAGTTACTAACTAAACCGTGTGCCAAGATTTTATCAAAATCAATTTGCTCTAATTGGGTATGTTTTTTTGCTAATGACCAAATTTCTTTACTAGAGGTAAGAATATAATAGGCTGCATAATAGCCAGACTCAGTCGATTTTTTCGTATCTACAAGTGCTAAGAAATGTTCCTTGTGTTGGGTACTGGCGTAGTAAATCTGATCAAAATTCATTTGAAATCAGTCTCCCTTTTGTTTTAAAATGTATTTCAAAGCCCTATCACTAATCAAGGTGCGAAGCAATTGGGTATACTAGGGACTGCCTTCGCCTGCGCTTGGCGCCAGCCAAGTTTTCTTTATACCTGTACAGAAAGCATAAGTCTTGAGTAGCCTAATTCGGGTGGTATAAGTGCAACTAAGCAGCCGCCGGCGCCTGCGGGTCCCTTCTCACCATCCATGGTTACAGGGACACTCGGCTATCCATGGCCAGCGCTTGGTGCCAGTCAAGTTTTCTTTATAGTATATCCTAATTAGGTAAGACTAACAATTCAGTCAAGTGCGGGCAACAGGTGTGTTTTGATCTGGATTAGTTAAAAATAATTATAATAAAGTAACATTTATAAGGAGGATATGCAGGGTTTAAGGAGAATACTATAGGGAATACTAATTTTTAGCTCAAACGAAAAGAAATGGGGGTATATTGAATGACGAACCTGAGAGAACTTTATTATTGTAGTATCTGTGGAAATGTTGTTGAGGTTGTTAATACAGGGGCAACTTCTTTAGTCTGCTGTAATAAGCCAATGGATAAATTGGTAGCAGGTAGTAAGGATGCTAGTCTGGAGAAACATGTTCCTGTTATTGAAACCGTCGACGGGGGAATAAAAGTAAAAGTGGGTAGTGCTCCTCATCCGATGGAGGAGAAACATTTTATTCGTTTTATCGAAGTTTTGACGAAGGATCAAGTTCTCAGAGCGGAGCTTGCACCTAACCAAGCACCTGAAGCTTCCTTTATGGTCAAAGCGGACGAAGTGGTTGAAGTTAGAGAATATTGTACAGTTCACGGTCTCTGGAA
>DATMYU010000464.1:0-7617 GCA_035560775.1 Desulfosporosinus sp. | reverse complement strand
TTTGGGTAGAATAAAATGAAACTCTGTAAGGAGGACAACGGATGAGCTTCCAATTGCCGAATTATAGGCAACCAAATTTTGAACAGGAACCTTTTCTATCCGCACCCGATGCACGCATTGCTGTAGTAACGATTGACGGGGTGGCACCAGAGCACTATCATGCCCTCTCAATATATCCGGAGTATTATAAAATTAAAGGCCAATGGATTTTAGCTAGCGAAAGCCGAATGGATGGCGTACCAGTCCTAAAGACAGATGGAACCATTCAGGTTGTGGAATTCAGAAATCTGTTCGTTGGCGACAAGGTAATCGTCGGTCGATCTGAAGACGGCCGTGAAGGAATCTACATATACGCCAAAGGCTTTTGTTCTAATGATACCAATTCAGAGGTATTTGCTTTTCGATCCGGTCGCTCCAGAGAAACAGCTTATTCTATAGACTACGACCAACTCTATCAACTCTTAAATCATGAAAGAGATAATGGCTATATCGTCTGGGTCTTGGGCCCAGCCGTTGTCTTTGACTACGATTCCAGGCAAGCTCTCTGTGCGCTAATATCCGCTGGCTATGCCCATGCCATCCTCGCTGGCAATGCCATGGCGACCCATGACCTAGAAGCAGCTTTGTTTGGAACCGCTTTGGGACAAAATACCTATAACCAACAATCTCCACCGAATGCTCATTATCACCATTTAGACGTAATTAATAAAGTCCGGGAAGCTGGTTCCCTTAAACTGCTGCTCGAAAAGGAAAGCATACAGGAGGGGGTTGTTTATTCTGCCCTCACAAATAATGTGCCACTGGTCCTTGCCGGCTCGATTCGTGACGATGGCCCACTACCACCCGTCATCGCGGATGTATATCAGGCCCAAGATGAAATGCGCAAGCACACCCGTAAAGCCACGACACTCATCTGTCTCGCCACACAGCTTCATACCATTGCAGCAGGGAATATGACCCCGGCTTACACAGGAAAAAACGGTAAGATCCGGCCCGTTTATATTTACTGTGTTGACATCGCCGAATTTGCGGTAAATAAGCTTAAGGACCGGGGGTCCTTAGAGGTAACTACTTTGGTAACCAATGTTCAGGATTTTCTAGTTCACCTGAAGAATAATTTAGTGTAGATTTAGAATGAAAACTAGTTAAGCGCAAAAGTCTGGGATTATTTCCCAGATTCTGCGCTTAACAGAAAAATTCCGATTGTCGTTTACCAACTAAGAAGGCGTTAGCTCTCTCTCCTCCGAATTTCTAAACTTCTGATGATCAAGACCAATTGAGTCACTCAGTTGATTAGTCAATTGAGTGGATTGATTTAGCTGCCCTATTTCATCGGCTACTTCCATATTGGCTCCTGCTTGAGGATCTTTCATACAAAAACCTCCAATTATATTTCAATTTGGTTAGTATTTCCTAAAACACAATAAAAAATGCTTATAAAAAGACAAAAGACCCACCGTTTTAAGCGGTGGAGCCTTTCTTTTTTCATTATCTTTAAAGTCTCTTACTTCGGTAATACAAAGGTATTCTTCAAAGACACAATCCTATTAAATATAAGATGGTCCCCCGTTGAATATAACGAATCGACGGTAAAGTATCCATGTCTGAAGAATTGGAACTTATCTTGGGGCTTCGCCTCTTTTATGTTTTGCTCTACAAAGCCATGAACGATCTCTAAGGACTTGGGATTAATGTGCTCCAGAAAAGACGTCCCATCCTCTATGTCTTCATCTAAAATCAAAGCTTCATACAATCTGAATTCTGCTGGAATGGCCTGCAAGGCATCTACCCAGTGTATTGTTCCTTTGACTTTTCTCCCTGTGAAGCCTGACCCACTTTTGGTTTCCGGATCATACGTACAGTGCAGTTCAACGACATTTCCGAACTCATCTTTCACGCTATCATTACATTTAAGGAAATAAGCATTTTTCAAGCGAACTTCATTACCCGGAAACAACCTATGATACTTCGCTGGTGGATTCTCTGTAAAGTCATCTTGTTCAATATAGACTTCGCGAGAAAAACTAATTTGCCGAGTACCCATTTCCGGGTTTTCTGGATTAATTTCCGCTTCCAGCATCTCCACCTGACCTTCTGGATAGTTCGTAATAACCACCTTTAATGGCTTTAGCACAGCCATCGTTCGCGGTGCTTTAAGTTTCAAGTCTTCTCGGATAAAATGTTCGAGCATTTTGGTGTCGACAACACTATCTGCTTTAGCCACCCCGATTTCGCGGGCGAAGTTGCGAATCGCCTCAGCCGTATACCCTCTTCGCCGAAGTCCCGAGATGGTTGGCATCCGGGGATCATCCCAACCATCCACAACTTTGTCATCAACTAGTTGCTTAAGCTTTCGCTTACTCATGACAGTATTTGTGATATTTAATCTTGCAAACTCATATTGGTGCGGTTCATTCTCCATCTCGCATTCCCGCACGACCCAATCATACAAAGGACGATGATCCTCAAATTCCAACGTACAAATCGAGTGTGTGACCCCTTCAATAGCATCTTCTAATGGATGCGCAAAGTCATACATTGGATAAATACACCATTTATCTCCCGTGTTATGGTGGGTTGCATGAGCAATTCGATAAAGGACAGGGTCCCGCATATTTATGTTCGGTGAAGCCATATCAATTTTAGCCCGTAATACCTTTTCCCCATCTTGGAACTCCCCTTTACGCATGCGCTCAAATAAATCAAGGTTTTCTTGAACCGTCCGATCGCGATAAGGACTTCCTTGTCCCGCCTCTGTTAGAGATCCGCGCATTTGCCGAATTTCCTCTGCTGTAGAATCACAAGCGTAGGCTTTACCTTTCTTAATCAACAACACTGCGCGCTTGTACATTTCCTCGAAGTAATCTGAGGCAAAAAACAAGTCGTCCCATTCATACCCTAACCACAAGACATCTTCCTTGATGGATTCCACATATTCCGTATCTTCTTTGGTCGGATTTGTATCATCAAAGCGCAGATGGGTCTTGCCCTTGAATTCATCAGCCAATTCAAAGTTTAGAACGATGGATTTAGCATGTCCGATATGTAAATAGCCGTTGGGCTCTGGTGGGAACCTTGTAATAATATGATCGACTTTACCTGATTTTAGGTCCTCGTTAATAATATTTTTAAGGAAATTCGAGGAGGATTTGAGTTCCATCTGTTATCAACCTTTCTCACTAATATGTTCGTACTCCTGCCAATTCGTTCTCTTGACCTAAATAATACTGCATACTTGGAAAGAGTTCAACTTTACGCAAAGCGGGGAGGCATTATGCCTCCCAATTTATATCATGTGAACGCTAGTTCTTACACCGCTTTGCTTATTGCGACTTGATTTCCGTAAGCGTTACTGAAACCTCCTGTGTCTTGTTGTTCCGGAAAATCGTGACGGTGACCTTGTCTCCTGGTTTAAACTTGAATAACTCATGGGTTAGCTCTAGAGAACTCTTAATTTCCTCGCTATTAATCTTTGTCAAAACGTCACCCGCTTGGATTCCTGCCCGTTGAGCAGGACCACCAATCGTGACCTTGGAAACATAAGCCCCAGCTGGCCATCCTTTTTGACTGGCATATTCTGCTGTATACCTAGGATCTATTTGGACATTGAGTCCAGGATGGCTAGCATACCCTTTCTCTATCAGTTGTTTAATCGTTGGCAAGGCGTCTGAAATTGGGATGGCAAAACCCATTCCCTCAAAGCCTGTTTCCTGATTCTTAGCAGAATTAATCCCGATAACTTGACCCTGGTAATTTACCAGTGGCCCACCACTATTTCCTGGGTTAATGGCAGCATCGGTTTGTATGAGGTTAAAACTTGCTTCCCCCTCAATATCTAGAATCCGATTCGTTGCCGAAATAACACCTGTGGTCACAGATCGAGCAAATTCTTGGCCTCCTGGATTTCCTATCGCAACCACGGGTTCACCAACTTGGAGTATTGAAGAATCTCCCTGTCGAGTGGCAGTTAGGTCTTTAGTATCTGCTATTTGAACGACAGCTAAGTCCGTACGAACATCAGCACCTACCAGCTTTGCGTTAATATTTCGGCCATCTGCCAGACTAACAACGATTTTTTCCGCCCCTGCAATCACATGGTTGTTGGTGACAATGTAGCCATTTTTTGAATCGATGATAAAGCCAGACCCACTTCCCACTTCCGTCAGACCGCTCCCCCCAAACAAAGCACCAGTGGACCGAAAATTAGCAATCCCGACAACCGCTGGCCCAGTGGCTTTAGCAATCTGAGCAACAGGAAAATTAGTAATCCCATCAGTATTAATGATTGGAGTGGTTGCCCCATTAGTCAAAACCACTTGATTTGCGGGTGCTTGCTGTTTATTTCCGTAGATAGATGGAATCAGCGCCACTGCCATGACCCCGCCTAGTAAGGCACTTATTAAGGAAACCATAATAGTCGAAAAAAAATGAGGTCGTCTCTTTGCATAATCGTCTCTATCGTAATTAAAGCCCATACTAACCCTCCTCTGCCTATTGTTCCCTTAAAATAATCAATTCATGCGGTGTATGCCGCGGAGCAACCTGAACCTGCACCCCTGGGCACTTTTGAGATGTATTCAACTCGTTCAGAATACGCAAAACTGTAGACAACGCTATTTCCGGAGTATTGTTTTCTTGACTCAGGTGAGCTAACACAACCCGTTGGGTATTTTCTTCGATCCATTCTGAAAGCCCTTTGGCCAACTGCTTATTTTCAAGATGCCCGTAGTCTCCGCTGATTCTTTTTTTCAGAGATGCTGGATACGACCCTAGCCTTAAACGTTCCTCATCATAGTTAGCCTCAACAACATAGGCATCACACCCTCTCAAATACCGGTCCATTTCTTCAGTGATTTTTCCACTGTCTGTGGCGATTCCAATCGAAAGGGCCCCCTTATCCTTCTGTTTCGGACGCGAAACCTTCAATCCGTAACTTTCCCGACTATCGTGAGACGTAGGGTAAAGCAAGACATCTAGCCCTGCACATGAAAACGAATCTTGAACATCAATATGCTGGTTTTCTGCAATCTTTCCCAAGGAAGGACTCATCTCCTCCCACAAGCCGATAGTGGCATAGATGGGTATCTTTAATTTACGAGCAAGGACACCCACTCCCCGGATATGGTCCACATGTTCATGAGTAACCACAATTCCTTCAATTTCTGAGAACGGTATATTTAATTGCGACAGGTTATGTAATAGACTCTTACCACTAATCCCACAATCCACAAGCAAATGCCGATTATCCTCTCCCACGAGAATTGCGTTTCCAGAACTCCCGCTCGCCAGCGTTGTAAAATGCAATTTATAGTTCCTCCATTCCAGTTCTAGAGTAAATAAATTATAGCAAGAAAAATATGAGGTGCGCGTGAAGATTTTGTGAACATCTTGTTAGTAATAGGGCACGATGCATCGTGCCCCTACATGAGTAATACCCATGTTACTTTCCAGTCGGCGCAGGAATAGACGTACCGTTGGTTGCTGGATTTGAGGCCCCATTAGGATCCTTGAGTTGGCTTTGGGCCTGACTTATTAATGATCCCATTCGCTCTTTTTCCGTACTATCTGGAGCCAGATTCTGGGCTTTCTGCCAGTGGGTGATAGCACCAGGCAGATCTTGCTTCGCCTGAGCAAGGAAAACTCCATAATTTACCAATCCGTTATAGAAATCTGGCTTAATAGCTAACGCTTCTTTAAAACTCTTATCTGCCAGATCACTATCTCCACTTTTAAAGGCAGCTGTTGCCATATCCACCATAACATTGGGGTCTTTATTCGTTTTCAATACAATCTGATACGCCTCAACAGCATGTTTAAAGTTCTCTTGTACCTCAGTGGGTGCTACCTCTGCGGCTGCCACTCCTGCGTTATAATATTCATTTCCTAGGTAAGTTTGGAGCTGGACATTGCTAGTGTCAGCCTTAGCCTGCTCAGCGATCGCTGCTAGGCTCGCTTTTTGGGCCTGGTAATCTGCCGCAGCATTCTTCGGAGTGTTCTGGCCAGAGGGCACGCCACCGCCGCTAAAGACCATCGAAAATCCTGACCCTACCATGGCAATACTAATAAGAACAACCAGAACTATTGCAAAATAACGGTGCTTCTTTACTAACAAATCGCTCGCCCCCTTAACATTTGATTTCAAATTTTATTCTAACATACCGTCTCTAACTTTCAAGCGCCAAACTCCTAACAACGCACTTCTGTGGTCACTGCCGTTGCCGGACCGTGATTTTGTTGAATCTCTTTGATTTTTACATAAAGTGCAACTTCTAAGCGTTTCTTCTGAAGCTCACACCCCAAAGTATAAACCTCTGTCAGTTTTTGGGTAAAGGCCACGTTAGCCGCATGACACCCTCCACTACAGGCAAAACGTGCCCAACACTCTCGACAAGTCGATTTTGCATAGACATTTGCTGAGCGAAAGTCCTGAACCAGCTCGGATTTAAGTTGATGAGGGTTCTCGTCATACAGTGAACCCAGTTTATAGGCTTCCTGCCCCACAAACTGATGGCACGGATAAAGATCTCCTTCAGGGGAAATCGCCACATACTCGTGACCTGCTCCGCATCCGGAAAGCCTTTTGATCAAGCAGGGTCCTTGCTCCAACGCGACATTGAAATGAAAAAAGTTAAACTCTCGATCTTGCGCACGACGTACCAATAGCTCCTCTCCAAGGCGATCATACGCTTCTCGGATTTTATCCAGATCCCCTTCTTGGAAAGCATAAGCATCCTTAGGACCTGCTACAACCGGTTCCATTGAAATCTGTGTTATCCCTAAATCAGCCATGTGTAAAACATCTCGATCAAAATCTAGATTAAAATGCGTATACGTTCCCCGGACATAGTAATAAGTCCCTATCGCGTAAGGTGAGCTTTCCGACCTTTTCGTTGCAAACTGTTTGATGAGAGGGGTAACTTTTGCGTAACTTCCCCGGCCATCCGCGTAGGGCCGCATCCGATCATGTACTTCCGGGCGCCCATCTAGGCTCAAGACCACACTGATCTCCTCTTCTTCGAGATAATTTTGAATTTCCTGATTCAGTAATACTCCGTTCGTGGTCAGCGTGAATTTAATGGTTTTACCCCGAGCTGCCCCTGCTTTTCTGCCGTATTCGACCAAGGCTTTTACCACCCCAAAATTAAGCAATGGTTCTCCTCCGAAGAAATCGACTTCGCAATGATCCCTATGCCCTGATGACTCTAAAACAAAGTCAATGCCCTTTTTACCCGTCTCCAAATTCATGAGCGTCCTGCTGCCACCAAAGGCTCCTGTCCCGGCAAAGCAATAACCACACCGCAAATTGCAGTCATGCGCTACATGTAAGCAAATCGCCTTGACGATGGGCTTTTCAGGGTAATTCAGCGCTACTACCTCTGCTTCCTCCGAAAAAAGCGTCCCGTCCTTGCGAAGTTCTTCCATTTCCTCAAGAATTTCTGAAAGTTCTTCTTCAGTAAAGGTTGGCTTTCCTGCTTTTTCCACGACCTGGTTAATCCCCTGGAGAGTAATTTTTTCCTCCCCCTCTTGCAAATCCTCGATCGCCTTTAGTGCATTAAACGTTCTCTCATCCAGCAAATGCAAAGAACCGGAATTGACATCATGCGCTATAAGTAGATT
>DATMYU010000463.1:0-4744 GCA_035560775.1 Desulfosporosinus sp. | reverse complement strand
GGAGAGCATTATGAAGGGGAGTCTGGAGTAAAGATTCTGATTGAAAATCAATTGGCAGGTATTGCTCAACTAATAAGTCAAGGCATCGTAGTAAAAATTAATATTGTCATGCTAAAAGGTATCAATGACAAACATATTCCGGAAATTGTCAAAAAAATGAAAGAACTTGGCGTTTATATTACGAATATTATGCCGCTGATCCCGGCCCCAGGCAGTGTTTTCGAAAATTTTCCTCAAACCACGATGAAAGATGTCAATGAGATGAGGAATTTGTGTGAACTAGATGTCAGGCAGATGCGTCACTGTAAGCAATGCCGCGCTGATGCTATCGGATTGCTTGGTGAGGATCGGTCTCAGGAATTTCGGAATAAGGAAATACAGTTGGCGGTTTTACCAACCATTAAACAAGAGGGGAAAGAGCATAAACTTAAAGTTGCTGTCACTTCTAAACAAGGGAACTTGGTTAATTTGCATTTCGGTCATGCGACAGAGTTTTTGATTTATGAATTAGTCGGGATGGAAATTTCCTTGATTGAAACGCGTCAAGTTGATAAATATTGTTTAGGTATGGATAACTGTGATGAAGAACAGTCTCGTCGTGATGCATTAATTGAGATGATTGTTGACTGTGATGCAGTACTTACGATGCGAATTGGCTTCCAGGCACAAAAAAAGCTTCTTGAACGTGGCATCGTCAGTGTAGAATATTGTGATAGTGTTGAGCAAGGTTTAAGGTTTGTACAACAAAAACTTGGCTAGGGATCATCCTGTCGAATGATTAGGAATGATGTACAAAGGAGAGTATGGGTGATTTTGTAAAAAAGGAGAAAAATAATGAAGGAAATTGCTCACTATTATTTCGCCTATGGTGCTAATATGAACTTAGTACAAATGAAGCAAAGGTGTTCGAGTCCCAAGGTGCTCGGTATTGCTCGTCTACCTGGTTACAAGGTTGAATTTTACGGATATTCTGGCATTTGGGATGGAGCTCAGGAAACAGTCGTTCCAGATTTGCAATCAGAAGTTTGGGGTGTATTATACGAATTGCAGTTTTTTGATTGTGAGTCGCTCGATGGCTATCATGATGTTCGTATTGATGGGACGGGACCGTATTTTCACTATCCGGTGGATGTAATCAATAGGGAGCAGGACACGATTGAGGCCATGATTTATAAAAAAAATATACTGCAAGAAGCAAAACTCCCGAGCACGGAATATTTAAATTTTATTGTGCAAGGAGCAAAAGAACAAGGGCTACCCGAAGGGTACATAACGCTTTTGCAAAATAAGAAAACAAAGCCTGCTTCCTATACTGTGCCAATCGTACAAAAGTCGAGATTAAGTTATATGAATGTATCTTGTGATGATTGTAGTCAGTGAAAATGAATCGAATAAGTCATTAGGAAAGGACAGGAAAAAAGATGAGGCTTCACTATTTGCAACATGTCCCATTTGAAAATCCAGGCAGTATTTTAATATGGGCAAAGAAAAATGGTTGCATTATAACAGATACGCAATTATATAAAAATGACCTTCTCCCCAAACAGCAGGATTTCGATTGGCTTGTGGTCATGGGTGGTCCGATGAACATCTATGATGAAGAAAATTATCCGTGGCTGGTCAGTGAAAAGGTGTTCATCAGGGAGGCCATTGCCTCTGGTAAGGTAATTATCGGCCTATGTCTTGGAGCTCAATTGATTGCCGATGTGATAGGGGGCAAGGTAACTCAAAATCCTTATCAGGAAATTGGCTGGTTTCCAATTCGTTTGAGTGAGGAGGCCAGGTCATCCCCTTTATTTTCTTTTTTCCCTCAACAGCCAATCGTATTCCAGTGGCATGGGGACACCTTTAGTGTTTTGCCCGAAGAGGCAAAATGCATAGCGGAAAACGCTGCCTGCCAGCATCAGGCCTTCATTTATAGAAAAAGGGTCTTTGGATTTCAGTATCATATGGAAAATACTCCGTCGATTATCAAGGGCCTTGTGGAAAATTGTGGGGATGAAATAGTGCCTGACGTTTATGTGCAGACACCGGAAGAACTGCTTGCCCACCCTGGATATATCGAACAAAACAATCAGTGGATGGATATGTTTCTTACACAACTTGAAAAAATGGCTGGAAAGGGTGATCTTTGATGAATCAGGTTAGTTATACAAAGAGAAACTGCACAGATCAGCAGAAAATAGAAGAGTTTCTTTTGCGGTCAAGAACCGGAGTGCTTGGCATGGTAAGTGATTCTTTCCCCTACGCTGTTCCGGTGAACTATGTATGGCACAACGGTTCTGTTTATTTTCATGGTATGGGGTCGGGTAAAAAGGAAAAGATTCTTTCCCAAAATCCCCTCGTTTGTTTCACGATCTATCAGGAACAGGGTACCGTGACTGACCCGGTACCTTGCCACGCCGATACGGCATACATGAGTATAATGATTTTCGGAAAGGCTGAAAAGGTGACTGATCCTGAAGAGGCCACTACAGCTCTCCAAAAAGTGCTTGACAAATTTACGCCGAACTATTACAGTCACCCTCTGACCAGCACATTGATTGAGAAGTATCGCTCTTCAATGGATGGGAATGCAGTTGCGGTTTATCGGATAACGCCGCAGGAAATGACGGCCAAAGAAAACTCGGCGTAATCATCCTGGCCTCCGCCTCCCCTCTCCTAGCGAGGGGGCTTTTTTATACCTATACAGAAAGATAAGTCTTGGGTAGTGTAATTTGAGTGGTATAAGTGCAACTAGGCGGCCGCCTGCGCCTGCGGCTGACAGAATGACTAATACGTGCGAAGACAGTGTCTTCGTGGGCACCAGCCAAGTTTTCTTTATACTTGGCTTTCGTTTAAGAGGGGTCCCATCGCTTGAGTAGTGGAAGCATTCTTTGTATTAAATATAATTTATCGGTCCTATTGCTAATCTATAATGGCATATCGTATAATCAAGTTGTCGTTTGGTTTAGTTAGGGTATGTTGGAACTAAAATTTTCTGAATTTTAACATTTACTAACGGTAGTGAATTTAACCAAATACAGGAGACGCATTGTATTGAGGGTTGTTCACGCTAGCAAATAGCAATCTTGTGTTTTGGAGAGTGCCATGCAGTTTGATTTTATTCCAATTATTTTATCCCTAAAAGTGGCAGCTGTCGCAATTGTGCTTGTAGTTTGTTTCTGTGTTCCGGTAGCTGGATTTATGGCCAAACATGAGTTTTGGGGTAAGGATGTTGTAGAATCGGCGTTAACCTTGCCACTTGTACTTCCGCCGTCTGTAGTAGGGTTCACATTGCTTTTCCTTTTTGGCAAAAACGGTCCACTGGGTAGATTCTTAGAATATTATTTTCACTATAGGGTTGTGTTTTCTCTCTCGGGTGCTGTTATAGCAGCTGCTGTAGTATCTTTTCCACTAATGTATCAATCCCTCAAAGCATCTATTGAAAGTGTGGATGTGAACCTGGAAAGAGCGGCGCGTACACTAGGTGCAGGTGAATTTAAAATCTTTTTCACGATCACGTTGCCTTTATCTTGGAATGGCTTTATCGCAGGGCTTGTGCTAGCTTTTGCCAGGTCTTTAGGTGAATTTGGTGCAACTTTAATGATTGCGGGGAACATTCCAGGAAGAACTCAGACTATGCCGTTGGCAATTTACTTTGCCAATGAGGCAGGTGAAGCTCAAAAGGCTGGCGGTTTGGTTATTATTATGACTGTCTTCAGTTTTTTGGTTATCTATGGATTAAATCGCTGGAGGAAGAAGAAAAAATTAAACTTGAATGGGAGCGATATCTTATGATAAAAGCTCGGTTTGGTAAACAATTGCCCGGCTTTGAACTTGATATTGATATCGCTTTGTCTGATGGGATCTTAGTTGTTGTGGGTCCTTCGGGCGCTGGGAAGACCACTCTGTTACAATGTATCGCGGGACTCCAAAGGCCTACCTGGGGAGAATTACAGATAGGCAGCCGCTTGATTTATTCAAGTGCGCAAAAGCTCGACCTTCCAACTAGAGAGCGACGTATAGGGTATGTATTTCAGGATTATGCACTTTTTCCTCATCTGACTGTCGAAAAAAATGTAACCTATGGTGCACCAAAAAGAAATAACCAGAGGAATATGACTCTCACTGCTTCAGGTGTCTTGGAGATGCTAAAGATTGAGCACCTTAAGCATCGGTACCCTGGGCAGATTTCGGGGGGGGAAAAACAGAGGGTGGCTTTGGCGCGAGCGTTAATGACTGCACCGGAGCTTTTGCTCTTGGATGAATCTCTCTCAGCCTTAGACCAGGATACCCGAAGTGCACTTCAGCAAGAGCTTCGCAAGCTGCAAGGCCAATGGCAGATACCGTTCATTTTGGTTACCCACGACCCACAAGAGGCTGAATTGTTGGGTGATCAGATTATTAGAATAACTAGAGGTAAGCAAGAAATAGTTAAAAGGTTAGGAAGCAGTTTTTCTGTAGCAAATAGTTGTTGCTAAGCTTGAATCATTTAGAATGCGACCTTTTTGTTAGGTTCTAATATTGCAAGAAACACTCACCACTATCACTCACATAACCCATAATGCATTATTAACCGCTTGATATTGTAAACGAGTACAACCCTGGCTTACCAGAGTTGTACTCGTTTTATCTATGAATATCCCCAAACTAATCTTTAAGGAGAAATTTTCCTAGCTGTTCAAGCCACAGACTTAGAACATAACCCGTTACCTGGCCCAAAACGGGTCTTTTTTATACCTATACAGAAAGTATAAGTTTT